>NZ_JBEXPH010000003.1:23609-124436 GCF_040611955.1 Streptomyces sp. NPDC006510
CTAGACGTGGTGCTCGGCCCCGGCCTGGTCACCCTCGACCAAATCCGCGTGTGGGGCGGACACCCGGTCCGGGTGTCCGCCCCACAGGCGTATGACGGGGGATCAGCCGCCGAGCGGGAGACCGTTGGTCGACAGGCCGCTGGTCTTCAGGCCGCCTGCGGGCAGACCGCCGAGCAGGCCCTTGGCCGGGGCGGTGGCCTCACCGACGAGCTTCTGCTGGCCGGTGCCGAGGAGCTTGGTGGCCGTCTCCTGGACCGGCAGGCTCTGGGTCGCCGTCTCCAGGCCCGCACCCGCGACCGGCAGGGCGGTGGTCGCGGCACCGCCCGGCAGCACGGCGGCGGAGGCGGTACCCGCGGCGGCAGCGGCGAAAGCGGCACCGAGAGCGGCGACGCCGAGAGTCCTGACAGCAGACTGCTTCATGTGAAATTCATCCTTGGGGAAGAGAGATGTGGGGGGGTTCGAAAATTAGCCATCCCGCCACCCTTCCCGCAAACATGCCGACACGCGGGGAACGGCCGGGAACTCGACGTCCCGGCCGTTCTCCGCACAGGCGCCGATCAGCCCGCTGAAGCGGAAGAAGCGCTGGTCGCAGCGGTCTGCTCAAAGAGCCACTCGGACTTCAGCTCGGCGTATCCGGGCTTGATCACATCGTTGATCATCGCCAGACGTTCATCAAAAGGAATGAATGCCGACTTCATCGCATTGACGGTGAACCACTGCATGTCATCGAGCGTGTATCCGAAGGTCTCGGTCAGCTTCTCGAATTCGCGGCTCATGCTCGTACCGCTCATCAGCCGGTTGTCCGTGTTCACGGTGGCCCGGAAATGCAGCTTCCGCAGCAGCCCGATGGGGTGCTCGGCGTACGAGGCGGCGGCGCCGGTCTGGAGGTTGGAGGTCGGGCACAGCTCCAGCGGGATGCGCTTGTCCCGTACGTAGGAGGCGAGGCGGCCGAGCTTCACACCGCCGTCGTCGGCGACCTCGATGTCGTCGATGATGCGGACCCCGTGACCGAGCCGGTCCGCACCGCACCACTGGAGCGCCTGCCAGATCGACGGCAGACCGAATGCCTCACCCGCGTGGATGGTGAAGTGGTTGTTCTCGCGCTTGAGGTACTCGAAGGCGTCGAGGTGCCGGGTGGGCGGGAAGCCCGCCTCCGCGCCCGCGATGTCGAAGCCGGCGACGCCCTGGTCGCGGTAGCGGTTGGCGAGTTCGGCGATCTCCAGGGAGCGCGCGGCGTGCCGCATCGCGGTGAGGAGGGCGCCCACGCGGATACGGTTGCCGTCCTGGCGGGCCCGCCGCTCGCCCTCGCGGAAGCCCTCGTTGACCGCCTCGACGACCTCTTCGAGGGTCAGTCCGGCTTCCAGGTGCTGCTCGGGGGCGTACCGAACCTCGGCGTACACGACACCGTCCGCGGCCAGGTCCTCGGCGCACTCGGCGGCCACCCGGACCAGCGCCTCGCGGGTCTGCATGACGGCGCAGGTGTGGGCGAACGTCTCCAGGTAGCGTTCCAGCGATCCGGAGTCGGCCGCTTCGCGGAACCAGATGCCGAGCTTGTCGGGCTCGGTCTCGGGAAGTCCTTCGTATCCGCTCGCGAGAGCGAGGTCGACGATCGTCCCCGGGCGCAGGCCGCCGTCGAGATGGTCGTGGAGAAGCACCTTGGGGGCACGCCGGATCTGATCCTGGCCGGGCACATGGAGGGTCGGGCTCATCATTTGCGCACTCTAGCGCCTACGCGCGTAGATTGTCGCTTGCCGATGCGTAACAGTGACCGCGAATACGGGTGGAGTACACCTGACCTTCTGACACTGTTCTGTCATGGCACAGCGCGCACTCCCCCTGCCTGTCGCAAGGCTGGGACGGGCCGTCAGGACGGCCGGAGCTCCAACCGCGGTCAGCGGCGTGGTTCTGCTGCTCCCGGACGGCAAGGCCGACTCGCACCGCCGTCCTTCCCCTCTCTCGTACGCATCCCAGCTGCCGCTGGCCCGCGCCCTGGCCCGCGCCGGGCAGGAGGACGGGCTCGCCGCGCATGTCGTGCGCTATCGCTGCCGGGGCTGGAACGCGACCGACGCCCAGCTCGCGGCGGACGCCGAGTGGGCGGTGGACGAGGTCGTACGACGTTACGGCGATGTCCCCGTCTGCCTGGCCGGCCACGGCATGGGCGGCCGCGCCGCACTCCGGGCGGGCGGCCACGCCGCGGTCGGCTCCGTTCTGGCGATGGCCCCCTGGCTGCCCGAGGGCGGGACGGATGATCAGGAACCGGTGAAGCACCTGCTGGGCCGCCAGGTGCTGCTCGTCCACGGCACCAACGATGCCCGCACCGACCCCGAACTGTCCTTCCGGCTGGCCGAGCGGGCCAAGAAGACCAACCGCGACACCTGCCGCTTCGAGGTCCACTCGGACGGCCACGGACTGCGCCAGCACCGAGCCGAAGTGACGGCCCTGGCCGCGGACTTCGTATGCGGCTCGCTGTTCGGCCGAGCGTACGCACGCCCGGTCGCCGACGCACTGGCGGCGCCGCCACCACTGGGGCTGCGGATGCCGCTG
Source organism: Streptomyces sp. NPDC006510 (assembly GCF_040611955.1). NCBI lineage: Bacteria > Bacillati > Actinomycetota > Actinomycetes > Kitasatosporales > Streptomycetaceae > Streptomyces > Streptomyces sp. NPDC006510. The sequence goes on from NZ_JBEXPH010000003.1 coordinate 26,154, forward strand.
GCGGCGGGGTTCGGGAAGTCGCTGCGGGGGTGAGGGGTTGACGGGGGCGGTTGGACTCGAAAGCTCGGATGGTGCGGAGGGGCCACCCCGTCGCGCTCCCCCCGAATCCCGGGCGGCACTGCGCCGTCCTGACCTGACACACAGCAACTTTCAGGACCGTACCGGCCATGTCACAAGGCACCGCTCCTGCCGAAAACACCGCCCTGCGCACTTTCCACGGCGCGCAGGGAACCCGCGCCGATGACACTCCCCCCTCCGGTGGCCGCCGGTACGCCGACGCGCTGCTTTCCCGCGTATGACGAAACCCAAGAACCCGTCTTCCGAAGCAAGTTCGACTGCGGGAGGCGCGGGGAGGAAGACGCTTTGGGACAATGGCTTCACGCAGACACCAGCCCACCATTTGGGAGAAATGCCCGCTATACCGGATTCCGTGAAAGTGAAGAAAAACCGCACCCCACCGCAATAAAGCCCCAGGTCACGAACTGTGGTCCCCGCGCACGCGGGGGTGGTCCCCCCGATGCCACCTCTGTCGTCAAGTACCACGGGTGGTCCCCGCGCACGCGGGGGTGGTCCCGTGCGCCGCACCCGGGCCGTGAGCCGCTAGGGGTGGTCCCCGGGCACGCGGGGGTGGTCCCACCGGCACCATGGCGGCCGTCGTCGCCGTCGGGTGGTCCCCGCGCACGCGGGGGTGGCCCCCAGGCGGCCCACGCCAGTGGAGCCGGGCTCGCGTGGTCCCCGCGCACGCGGAGGTGGTCCCCGCGGCCGTCGACTTGGCGAGTTCGGCGCGGAGTGGTCCCCGCGCACGCGGGGGTGGTCCCTATCAGGAATTCTGCGCGAAGAACCTGGGCGAGTGGTCCCCGCGCACGCGGGGTGGTCCCGATCCGGGGGTGAAGGCATGGAATCCTCCTGGGTGGTCCCCGCGCCCGCAGGGATAGCGGCAGCCGGCTCACCGCCCCTGGTGGCCCCCGTGGGCCCCGCTCAGTCCGGCAGCAGGTGGCCGCGGCGTGACAGTAGGAAGCGTTTGAAGGCGGCTACCGGTGGGGTGTCCGGGTGGCCGTCCAGCCAGGCGACGCCGATCTCGCGGGCTGCCCGGGGGGCCGTGACGGTGAGTTCGACGACGCCGGGGCGGGGCACGGCGGGGGGTGGCAGGAGGGCCACGCCCAGGCCGGCCGCGACCAGGCCGCGCAGGGTTTCCGCCTCCTCGCCCTCGAAGGCGACGCGGGGCGTGAAGCCCGCCTCGGCGCACAGGTCGTCGGTGATCCGCCGCAGACCGTAACCCGGCTCCAGGGTGACGAACTTTTCGTCGGCGGCCTCCGCGAGGCGGATGCGGCGGCGGGTGGCGAGGCGGTGGTCCTCGGGGACGACCAGGCGCAGGCGCTGTTCGTCCAGGCGGCGGGCGACCAGGTCGGGGGCGTCCGGGACGGGGGAGGTGAGGCAGAGGTCGAGGCCGCCGGACCTCAGGCGTTCGATCATCGCCTCGCCGTAGTTCTGCACCAGCTGGAAGCGGACCCGGGGGTGGTCGGCGCGGAAGGCGCGGAGCAGGGCGGGGACGGTCTCCGAGCCCATGGTGTGCAGGAAGCCGAAGGCGACCTTGCCGGTGGCCGGGTCGGCGTCGGCCCGTACCGAATCGGCGGCCTTCTCGACCTCGGCGAGGGCCCGCTCGGCGGAGCCCAGGAAGGTGCGGCCCGCCGGGGTGAGGGAGACGGTGCGGCCCTTGCGGGCGAACAGGGCGACTCCCAGGTCCTGTTCGAGCCTGACCATCGCCCGCGACAGCGTCGACTGCGGGACGCCGAGCTCCTGTGCGGCGCGCGTGACGTGCTCGTGGCGGGCCACCGCCTCGAAGTGGGCCAGTCGCGGCGCGAGCACGGCGCGAATGTCTTCTTCGTAACTACTGGGTGACAGCCGGGGCTGTGAGCTGCGTTCATGCACCATGGGATTGATTATCGCCACTTCGTGCATTGGACGCATGAAACCGGACAGCCTACTTTCGAAGCATGCCTCCTGCCAGTACCGGGGCGTCCACCCTCACCGTGGCCGCCTCGCCCCAGCCGTCCCCCGTCGCCGCCCCCGTCGCCACCGCCGGCTCCACCGCGCCGGACCGTCTCGAACCGGGCCGCCCCGGCTACCGCCGGATGAGCTTCGCGCTCTTCGCCGCGGGTGTCGCGACGTTCGCACTCCTCTACTCCACGCAGGCCCTGCTGCCCGCCGTCTCCGCCTCCTTCGGCGCCACGGCCGGACAGGCCAGCTGGACGGTCTCCGCGGCGACGGGCGCGCTGGCGCTGTGCGTGCTGCCGCTGAGCGCGCTCTCCGAGCGGTTCGGACGGCGGCAGATGATGACCGCCTCGCTGACGGTCGCCGTGCTGGTCGGGCTGCTCGTCCCCTTCGCCCCCTCGCTGGGCTGGCTGATCGCGCTGCGCGCCGTCCAGGGCGCGGCACTCGCCGGGCTGCCCGCCTCCGCGATGGCGTACCTGGCCGAGGAGGTACGGCCGAAGGCACTGGTCGCCGCGATCGGGCTGTTCGTGGCCGGCAACAGCATCGGCGGCATGAGCGGCCGTATCCTCACCGGCTGGATCGCCCAGCTGTGGGGCTGGCGCGCGGCGCTCGGCGCGGTCGGTCTGCTGGCCGTGGCCTGCGCGGTCGTCTTCCACTTCATGATCCCCAGGGCGCGGAACTTCACCCCGGGAACGCTGAACCCGAAGGCCCTCGCGAAGACGGTGGGCGGGCACCTCGCCGATCCGCTGCTGCGCCGGCTGTACGCGATCGGCGCGCTGTTCATGACAGTGTTCGGCGCGGTGTACACGGTGATCGGCTACCGCCTGGTGGAGGCGCCGTTCAACCTCCCGCAGGGTGTCGTCGGCTCGATCTTCCTGGTCTACCTCGTCGGTACGGTCTCCTCCGCCGCGGCCGGCAGGCTCGTCGCCAGGCTCGGCCGCCGGGGCGCGCTGTATCTGGCCGTCTCGACCACGGCCGCCGGTCTGCTGCTCTCGCTCGCCGACCAGCTGGCCGCCGTGCTCCTGGGCCTGGTCCTGATCACCGCGGGCTTCTTCGCCGGGCACGCGGTCGCCTCCTCGTCCGTGAGCCGTACCGCGACGAAGGGCCGCGCCCAGGCGTCGGCGCTCTACCAGTCCGCGTACTACCTGGGCTCCAGCGCGGGCGGCACGCTGGGCGCGGTCGCCTTCCACGCCGGAGGCTGGGCCGGGACCGTGTCGCTGGGACTGCTCGCGGTCCTCGGCGTCGTCTCGATCACGCTGTACGGGACGCGGGCCGCCCGCGCCGAGCGGCGCCGGCTGGTTCCGGTGACGTCCGTACAGCACCGAGGCATGGCGTCCGTACAGAACTGAGACATACGACGCACAACCATCCACTCCCCGACGCGCGTCTAGCAGGCGGAATCACCTCACGGCGCGCGAAGGGGAGTTGGCGTACATGGGAGTCGCGGGGAACATACGGGGAGTACGGCTGCGGCGCGGGCTCGCGCTGTCGGTCGCGGGCCTGACCGCGGTACCGGCCCTGGTGCTGGCCACCGGCGGATCGGCGCAGGCGGCGTCCTGCACGACGTCCACCGGGCCGTACCAGAAGCAGGTCGAGAAGTATCTGCACCGGCCGGTCGACGGCAAGCAGTCGGCCGCCGACTGCAAGGCGATCAGGTCGTTCCAGAGCACTTACGGGGTCACCCCCACCATCGGGTACGCGGGTCCGGTCACCTGGCGCACGATGAAGACGCTCACGGCCCAGAAGGCGGCCGGCAAGAACCCGAACAAGGACAAGAAGTGCCCCACCAACAAGGGGCGCATCGCGTGCGTGGACCTGACCCGGCAGCTGAGCTGGATCCAGGACGGCAGCAAGCTGAAGTTCGGACCCGTGCCGGTACGGACCGGGCGGGACAAGTACGAGACCCGCACCGGGCCGAAGAAGATCTACTGGCGGCACATCAACCACGTCTCTTCGATCTACCACGTGTCGATGCCGTACTCCCAGTTCTTCGACGGCGGTCAGGCGTTCCACGCGGTGGGCGTGAAGATGTGGAACCCGCCGGGGTCGCACGGCTGCGTCAACATGCGTACCGCCGACGCCAAGTCGTACTGGAATCTGCTCAGGAACGGCGACGACGTGTACGTGTACGGGCGCAAGCCCGGAACGTGACCGGAATCCGGGCGGCTCGGGCACTTCGCGCCCCCGTTGTCAGTGGCCTGCGGTAGCTTCCGGAGTGCCGAAGTGAGCGGCGTCACAGCACAACAGGGGTGGAGCGATGGGTGATCTGACAGCGACGACGGACATCGACAGCCGTCTGGAGGGACACCGGGTCGAGCTGACCGGTTACTGCTACCGGATGCTCGGCTCGGCCTTCGAGGCGGAGGACGCGGTGCAGGACACGCTGGTGCGTGCCTGGCGCAACTTCGACAAGTTCGAGGGGCGTTCCTCGCTGCGGTCCTGGCTGTACCGCATCGCCACCAACGTCTGCCTGGACATGCTGAACGCCGGGAACAAGCGGGCCCGTCCGGTCGATCTGACGGGCCCGACCCCGCTCGCCCAGGCGGCGCTCAACCCGCTGCCGGAGAACACCTGGCTGGAGCCGATGCCGGACGGGCGCATCCTGCCGACGGTGGCCGACCCGGCGGAGGCCGCGGTGGCGCGGGAGTCGGTGCGCCTCGCGTTCGTCGCCGCGCTCCAGCATCTGCCGCCCAAACAGCGCGCCGTGCTGATCCTGCGCGAGGTGCTGGCCTGGAAGGCGAGCGAGGTCGCCGAGCTGCTCGACACCTCGGTCGCCTCGGTCAACAGCGCCCTCCAGCGGGCGCGGGCCACCCTCACCGAACACGAGGGTGAGCCCGCCGACGCCGCGAATCCGCTCGACGAGGAGCAGCGCAAGCTCCTTGAGCGGTACGTGGCGGCCTTCGAGGGCTACGACATGGTGGCGCTGACCGCGCTGCTCCGTGAGGACGCCGTGATGACCATGCCGCCGTTCGACCTCTGGCTCCAGGGTCACGACGACATCACCGGCTTCATGCTCTCCATCGGTGCGGGCTGTGCGGGCTCCCGTCTGGTGGCGACGTCGGCGAACGGCACCCCGGCGTTCGCGCACTACAAGCCGAATCCGGACGGGCCCGGGTTCGTGCCGTGGGCGGTGCAGGTCATCGACATCTCGGACGGGGCCATCACCGGGATGCACTGCTTCCTGGACACCCCGCGCTGGTTCCCGCTCTTCGGGCTGCCGGACCATCTCGACGCCGACGCTGCGTGAGACGCGGCATGCGACGCGGTGTGCGGAACGGGCTGGTGGCCGGCTGGGTGGTGCTTGCGGCCGGTGGCTGGGGGCTGACCGAGTGGATGGGCGAGCCGTCCGCCACCGGCGGCCCCGCGCCCGGGTCGGCCCGGACCCCCGGGCCCGGCGGTGAGCCGGGCCCGCAGCCCGAGTCCGACTGCGACCACATCAGTGCCCCGTCGCCGCCTCCCACCGCCGTCCCGGCCCCGCTCCTCGCGGCGTCGGCGAACCCGGCGGTCCGCGACGGGACGGCCCGTTTCAGACAGGTGATCTGCGTACGGGCCGAGTTCACGGGCCGGGCGGACGGGGACTGAACGGGACGGCGACTGAGCAGGGTGGCGACTGAGCGGGCCGGGGGCCAGGAGGGGCAGCCGCTGGGAGAGTGGCTCGTCCACTCAGCCTCCGCCCTCCCCTGTCCCCGTCCCGCATCCCACGTCCACCACATCGGCCAGCCCGACCAGGTCCAGCAGGCTCTGCAGCTCGGGCGGCACATTGCGCAGCCGCAGTCTCCTGCCACCCGCCCGGCGCGCGACGAGCCCCAGCCGCGCTATCGCCTCGACCAGGGCCAGATCCACGTGCACGACCCCGCCCACGTCGCAGTCCACCTCCGTCTCCGGGTCGCGGACGGCGCCGTCGGGGTCGTACAGCAGCGTCTCCAGCTCGGCACAGAGTCCCGGCACCGCGGCCCTGGTGACGCGGCCGGTGACGACGAGAACGTTCGGGGTCATGGGTTCCACATCAGGGAGACCGGTCCGGCGGCCGAAACTCATCGCTGCCCGGCCCGCTGTCCTTCCGCACCCGCCCGGCCCGGCGAACGACCCCGAGGACCCCCGTGAACCCCGTACCCGCCCGGCGGCTGCCCCTCACTTGTCCGGCAACTCACCCCGCACCCGCTCCCCGCGCACCACCCCGGACCGATGAAGTTCCGTCAACTCCGGTGACCTGCACGCCTTCTGTGAACCTCCCGGGTCGATTCCCCCTCTAGGTACGTGAACCGGCCGGCACCGGCGTCCCATCGGTGCCGGCTGACCAGTGGCCCCTCGGGGGCCACCTGATTCTCCAGGGGGAGAGTTGCGCAAACACGTGAGAAACGCGTGTGTTTCGACCGTCGCCGCGGCCGCCGCCGTGGCGCTCGCGGCCGGGATGACCAGCCCGGCCGTGGCCCAGCCCGACGCCGCCCGCTCCGGCGCCGCCCACCCGGCCGACGCCGGGTCCGCCGACCGGCACGAGCTGACGCTCATCACCGGCGACCGCGTCACCGTGGACGCCAAGGGCAGGGTCGTGTCCTTCCGGGCCGCCGCGGGGCGCGAGCACATACCCGTGCAACGGCAGATACGCGACGGGCACACCCTGCTCGTCCCGGCCGACGCACACCGGCTGATCAGCTCCGGCAAGCTGGACCGCCGGCTGTTCGACATCACCGAGCTGAACCGGGCGGAGAACCGCAGGGCCCAGAAGTCGGGCCTGAAGCTGATCGTCTCCTACCGGGGCGCCCGGGCCCAGGCCGCGAAGGCCGAGGTCCGGGACGCCGGCTCCACCCGGGTCGGCCGGAACCTGAACTCGCTGAACGCACAGTCGGTGACCACGCCGCAGCGTGACGCCCAGGACATCTGGCAGACGCTCACCGCCAAGTCGTCGCACGGTGCGCAGCGCACCACGGCCGCGGGGATCGACCGGGTCTGGCTGGACGGTGTACGCAGGGCGAGCCTCGACAAGAGCGTCCCGCAGATCGGCACCCCGGCCGCCTGGAAGGCGGGTTACACCGGCAAGGGCGTCAAGATCGCCGTCCTGGACACCGGTGTGGACGACACCCACCCGGATCTCAAGGGCCAGGTCCTGGAGGCGAAGAACTTCTCCGCCTCGTCCGACACCAAGGACCGTTACGGCCACGGCACGCATGTGGCGTCGATCGCCTCCGGCACGGGCGCCAAGTCCGGCGGGAAGTTCAAGGGCGTGGCCCCGGACGCCAAGCTGCTCGCGGGCAAGGTGCTCGACGACAGCGGCTTCGGCGACGACTCCGGCATCCTGGCGGGCATGGAGTGGGCGGTCGCACAGGGCGCCGACGTCATCAACCTGAGCCTCGGCGGCGGCGACACCCCCGAGGTCGACCCGCTCGAAGCGGCCGTCAACAAGCTGTCGGCCGACAAGGGCGTGCTGTTCGCCATCGCGGCGGGCAACGAGGGCGACGGCGCCGGCACGGTCGGCTCCCCGGGCAGCGCGGATGCCGCGCTGACCGTCGGCGCGGTCGACGACAACGACAAGCTGGCCGACTTCTCCAGCCGCGGCCCGCGCGTCGGCGACGGAGCGATCAAGCCCGATGTCACCGCCCCCGGAGTGGACATCACGGCGGCTGCCGCCCCCGGTTCTGTCATCGACCAGGAGGAGGGCCAGAACCCGCCCGGCTATCTGACGATCTCCGGTACGTCGATGGCGACCCCGCACGTGGCGGGCGCCGCGGCGCTCCTCAAGCAGCAGCACCCGAAGTGGAAGTACGCCGAGCTCAAGGGCGCGCTCACGGCCTCGACGAAGCCGGGCACGTACACGCCGTTCGAGCAGGGCTCCGGCCGGATCGCCGTCGACAAGGCGATCGCCCAGACCGTCGTCGCCGACCCGGTGTCGCTGAGCTTCGGCGTGCAGCAGTGGCCGCACACCGACGACACTCCGGTCACCAAGAAGGTGACGTACCGCAACCTCGGCACGAGCGATGTCACCCTCGACCTCGCCGTCACCGGCACCGGGCCGAAGGGCAAGCCCGCCCCGGCCGGCTTCTTCGCCCTCGGCGCCGACAAGGTGACCGTCCCGGCGGGCGGCACCGCCGAAGTGCCGCTGACCGTGAACACCAAGCTCGGCGGCACGGCCGACGGCTCCTACTCCGCGTACGTCGTCGGGACGGGCGGCGGCCAGAGCGTCCGCACCGCGGCCGCGGTCGAGCGCGAGATCGAGTCGTACGACCTCACCCTCAAGGTCATCGGACGCGACGGCAAGCCCGCCACGTTCTACGAGAACGACCTGGTCGGCCTCTCCGGTCCGGCGCTCGGCACCTGGCTCCACCCGACGGGCGAAGACGGCACGGTGAAGCTCCGCGTGCCCCAGGGCGGTTACGTGCTCAACACGGCCATCCACACCGATCCCGAGGACAGCACCAAGGGCACCGACTGGCTGACCCAGCCGAAGCTGGACATCACCAAGAACACCAGCGTGACCCTCGACGCGCGCACGACGAAGCCGGTGGAGATCACCCTGCCCACCACCGGCACGAAGGACCTCCTGGCCTCGCCCGAGATCCAGTTCGAGACCAAGGACACCGGCTTCGGCTACGGCTGGTACCTGAAGTCGTACCGGGGGCTGCGCACCGCGCACCTGGGCCCGAAGGTGACGGACGGCTCGGTCTTCCAGCAGTGGACCGGCACCTGGGCCAAGGGGGCCACGACCCGGTACGACATCGCTGTCGGCGGGCGGGTGACCCAGGCCGCGACCGGGTACAAGCGGAAGTTCACCGCCGGCCAGATGGCCAAGGTGAACGTCGGTCTCGGCGCGTCCGTCAAGGGCAAGACCGGTGAGCTCGGGGGGTTCGGCCTGATTCCCGGCTCGACCGGCTCCTGGGGTGCCGGGTCCACGCACAAGCTGCCGGGCACCGTCACAGCGTACGTGTCCACCGCCGACAAGGTGAAGTGGTCCTTCGACTTCATGCAGGAAGGCGGGGTGGACGCGGACGGCGTCCCGGACATCGACGGGGTGTACACCCTCGGCGACCTGCAGGGCCTCAAGGGCGGCAAGACCTACGCCAAGAAGGCCAACACCGCGGTGTTCGGCCCCGCGCTCGGCTCCGAGCGGGGGATCTTCCGCGAAGGCAACAACCTCGTCGCGGACCTGCCGCTCTCGGCCGACGGCAACGGCAACTTCGGTGCCATGAAGTACAGTTCGATCAAGACCGTGCTGTACCGCAACGGTGCCAAGCTCGTCCAGAACACGAACCCGCTGGAGGGTAGGCCCATCACCGTGCCGTCCGGCGCGGCCGACTACCGGCTGACGACCTCCGTACGGCTCTCCCCCAAGGTGTCGGCCGTCTCCAGCCGGATCGACGCCAGTTGGACCTTCCGGTCGAAGAAGACCGGCGTCCTGGCAACGCTGCCGGCCTCCACGGTCCGCTTCACCCCCAACGTGACGCTGGACGGCAAGGTCACTGCGGGCAGGACCGCGTCCGTGCCGGTGAAGGTGCAGGGCGCCGCCGCCGGCAGGAACCTCAAGTCACTGACGGTGTACGTCAGTTACGACGCCGGCAAGACCTGGAAGAAGTCCGCGGTCAAGGCGGGCAAGATCTCCGTGAAGAACCCGGCCAAGGGGAAGTCCATCTCCTATCGTGCCGATGTCACGGACAAGAAGGGCAACAAGTCGTCGGTGTCGATCTACAACGCGTACTTCGGCAAGTGAGCGCATAGCCGACCCGACCGCATGACAGCGGCCCGCCGGAACGGATTCCTCCGCCCCGGCGGGCCGCTCGCGTTTCCGGACCGCACCGGGAAGACCGGCGCCGCGACGTCGCTCAGCTGACCGGGAACATCCCGGTGTCCAGCACCAGCCCGAACGGCTCGGGCAGCGTCAGCTTCTCCCCGTACTCGACCGTGTCCAGCACCCGGTAGGTGCCGCCATCGGGTTCCCCGTAGAGCGTGGCGGTGGGGCGGCCCGAGTGCCACGGGTCGAGCAGCAGGAACAGCTCGACACCGGCCTTCGCGTATCCGTGCACCTTGCCGATGCGGTCGTGGTTGGCATTGGCCTGCGAGGTGATCTCGACGACGAGCCGGGCCTCTTCCGCCGGTACGCGGTTGCCCGGGCCGGTCGCCACGGCACGCGGCACGACGACCGGATCGGGGCTGTAGAGCCCGGCCCGGCCCGGCACGACGACACCGAGGGTCTGGTAGATCCCCCAGTCCTCCGGAATCACCGAGTAGAGCCTGCGCTGGAGCAGTTCCGCGGTGGTGTTGTGGTCCTTGGACGGCGGTGGCGACACGGTGACGATCCCCTCGATGATCTCCACCTTGCAGCCCTCGGGTGCGTCCGTCTCCTCCCAGATCCGGACGAGGTCGTCCCAGTCCTGGCCGTGGCCGGGGGCGGGATCGACGGTGAGTGCGCTCATGGCGTCTTCTCTTATCGGTGCGTCACCGAGTCCGGCATGCCGAACGGGACCGGCGGCGGTCCACCGGCCCCGTTCACCCGAATGGGAAAACCGCAGGTCAGGCGATACGTTCCCGCACCACCGGGGTGGCGGTGAACGCCGTGCCGGCCGGGGCGATGTCGTACGAGCCGGGCAGGGCCTTCAGCGCGTAGTCGAACTTCTCCGGGGTGTCGGTGTGCAGCGTCAGCAGCGGCTGTCCGGCCGTGACCGTGTCGCCCGGCTTGGCGTGCAGTTCGACGCCCGCCCCCGCCTGCACCGGGTCCTCCTTGCGGGCCCGGCCCGCGCCGAGGCGCCAGGCGGCGACGCCGATGTCGTACGCGTCCAGGCGGGTCAGTACGCCGGTGGACGGGGCCGTGACCACGTGCTGCTCGCGGGCGACCGGGAGCGTGGCGTCCGGGTCGCCGCCCTGGGCGGAGATCATCCGGCGCCAGACGTCCATCGCGGAGCCGTCGGCGAGGGCCTTCTCCGGGTCGGCGTCCTTGAGCCCGGCCGCGTCCAGCATTTCGCGGGCCAGCGCCAGGGTGAGGTCGACGACGTCCTTCGGGCCGCCGCCTGCCAGCACATGGACGGACTCGCGCACCTCCAGGGCGTTGCCCGCGGTCAGGCCGAGCGGGGTGGCCATGTCGGTGAGCAACGCGACCGTGCGCACTCCGCTGTCGGTACCCAGCGCGACCATGGTGGAGGCCAGTTCGCGGGCGTCCTCGATGGTCTTCATGAAGGCGCCGGAGCCGACCTTGACGTCCAGGACGAGCGCGCCGGTACCCTCGGCGATCTTCTTGGACATGATGGAGCTGGCGATGAGCGGGATGGCCTCGACGGTGCCGGTGACATCGCGGAGCGCGTACAGCTTCTTGTCGGCGGGGGCGAGCCCGTCACCGGCGGCGCAGATCACCGCGCCGGTGCTGTCCAGGACGCTGAGCATCTCCTCGTTGGAGAGGTGGGCGCGCCAGCCGGGGATGGACTCCAGCTTGTCCAGCGTGCCGCCGGTGTGGCCGAGGCCCCGCCCGCTGAGCTGGGGCACGGCGGCGCCGCAGGCGGCGACCAGCGGGGCGAGCGGCAGGGTGATCTTGTCGCCGACGCCGCCGGTGGAGTGCTTGTCGGTGGTGGGCCGGGAGAGCGACGCGAAGTCCATCCGCTCGCCGGAGGCGATCATCGCGGCGGTCCAGCGGGCGATCTCGGTGCGGTTCATGCCGTTCAGCAGGATCGCCATGGCCAGCGCGGACATCTGCTCGTCGGCGACCTCACCGCGGGTGTACGCGTCGATGACCCAGTCGATCTGCTCGGGGGTCAGCTCGCCTCGGTCCCGCTTGGTGCGGATGACGGAGATGGCGTCCATGTCCTGGGAGTCCTTCCGGCCGGTACGTACGGTACGCAAGAGTCCCGAATGACTCTACGCGCATAGAGGGTGGAGATGGGGGTGGCCCTCCCGGCGGACGGGAGGGCCACGGTGAACACGCTGCGGTCGCCCGCTACTTCAGATGGTCCGGGCCGAACGCCTGCGGCAGCATCTCGTCGAGCGTGCGCAGCCCGTCCGGCGTCTCCAGGACCAGTTCGGGGCCGCCGAACTCGTACAACAGCTGCCTGCACCTGCCGCACGGCACCAGGATCTCGCCCGCCCCGTCCACGCAGGTGAAGTGGGTCAGCCGGCCGCCGCCGGTGGCGTGCAGCTGGGAGACCAGGCCGCACTCGGCGCACAGCCCGATGCCGTACGAGGCGTTCTCGACGTTGCAGCCGGAGACCGTACGGCCGTCGTCGACGAGCGCCGCGGCGCCGACCGGGTAGTGCGAGTACGGAACGTACGCGCGGGCCATCACGGACCGTGCGGCGCTCCGCAGCGCCGCCCAGTCGACCTCCGCGGCGGCCGTCACTTGCCCTGGCCCTTGCGGTAGACGAGACCGTCCGCCTTCGGCATGCGCAGGCGTTGAGCCGAGAGCGAGAGGACCAACAGCGTCGTGACGTACGGGGCGGCGTCGACGAACTGGCTCGGCACCTGGTCCGTCAGCGCGTACCAGGTGAACAGCAGCGCGGAGACCGCTGCCGAGGCCGCCGCGGCCACGTACTTCTTCCGGTACAGCTGCCAGAACAGTACGACCACCAGCAGAAGCGCGAGCAGCAGAAGCATCGCGTGCACGTTCTCGGCACCGCCGCGCAGCTTGAGGCTGTCGGTGAAGCCGAACAGGCCCGCACCGAGCGCCATCCCGCCCGGCATCCAGTTGCCGAAGATCATCGCGGCGAGACCGATGTAACCGCGGCCACCGGTCTGGCTCTCCTGGTAGATGCCGGTGGAGACGATCGCCAGGAAGGCACCGGCGAGTCCGGCCAGACCGCCGGAGACGACGACGGCGATGTACTTGTACTTGTAGACGTTGACACCGAGCGACTCGGCGGCGACCGGGCTCTCGCCGCAGGAGCGCAGCCGCAGGCCGAACGAGGTGCGCCACAGCACCCACCAGGTACCGGGGACCAGCAGCAGCGCTACGACGGTCAGCCAGGACAGGTTGGTGACCAGGCCACCGACGACCCCGGCGACGTCGGAGACGAAGAACCAGTGCTTCTCCTGCAGATCGAGAAGCCAGTCCGACAGCCCCGGAATGGTGATCCGGTCGATCGCCTCGATCCGCGGGGACTGCTTGGACGAGCCGCCCTCCACGCCGGCGAAGGCGAAGTTGGAGAGGTAGCGGGTCACTCCTACCGCGAGGATGTTGATGGCCACACCGGAGACGATGTGGTTCACCCCGAAGGTGACGGTGATGACCGCGTGCAGCAGGCCACCGAGGGCGCCGCCGATGATGCCGAACAGGACACCCACCCACGGGCCCCACTGGAACCCGGCCCAGGCACCGAACCAGGTGCCCAGGATCATCATGCCTTCGAGACCGATGTTGACGACACCCGCGCGCTCGGCCCACAGACCGCCGAGTCCGGCGAGGCCGATCGGGACCGCCAGTTCGAGGGCGCCCGAGACCTGCCCCACGGAGGTCACGTCGTTGGCACCGCTGATCAGGCGGACGAGCGAGACCAGCGCGAGCCCGCCCGCGATGATCAGCAGGATGACGGGCAGGGTGAGCTTGCGGCGGCCGCCGCCCTTCTTGGGGGCGACGCTCGCGGCGGAAACCTGGGTTGCGCTCACAGTGCGGCCTCCTTCTCGGTCTTGAGGGCATGGCCGGCGGCGAGTTCCTCGCCGACCTTCTGCTGCTGGCGGCGGGTTCCGTAACGGCGCACGAGTTCGTAGCTGACGACGACCGAGATCACGATCAGGCCCTGCATGATCGTGGCGATCTCCTTCTCGTACCCGAACTGGTCGAGCGAGGCGGACGCCTTGTCCAGGAAGGCGATCAGCAGGGCGCTGAAGGCGATGCCGATCGGGTTGTTGCGGCCGAGCAGGGCGATGGTGATGCCGGTGAAGCCGATCCCGGTCGGGAAGTCGAGGCTGTAGGTGTGCGTGTCACCGAGGAGTGTCGGCATGCCGGCCAGGCCGGCGACGGCTCCGGAGATCAGCATCGAGGTGAGGACCATCTTCTTGGCGTCCACACCGGAGGCCTGGGCGGCGCTCTCGCTCTCGCCCGTGGCCCGCAGGTCGAAGCCGAAGCGGGTGCGGTTCAGGACGAACCAGTAGATGACACCGCAGGCCGCCGCGACGAAGGTGAATCCGTAGATCTCCCCCGCCTCCGCTCCCATGGACAGGCCGGGGAACCAGGCGGACTCCGGGATGTCGCCGGTGGTCAGGTTGTTGGAGCCGGCGGGCTGCACACCGAAGTTCTTCGGCAGGATCAGCCAGGCGACCAGCGCGGTCGCGATGGAGTTGAGCATGATCGTCGAGACGACCTCGCTCACTCCCCGAGTGGTCTTGAGGAAGCCGGCGATGCCTGCCCAGAAGGCGCCGACCAGCATCGCGACGATCACGATCAGCGCGATCTGCAGCGGTCCCGGAAGGTCGACGCTCGCGCCGACCAGCGCGGCCATCATCGCGGCGAGCCGGTACTGGCCGTCGACGCCGATGTTGAAGAGGTTCATCCGGAAGCCGATGGCGACCGCGAGGGCGGCGAGGTAGTACGTACCCGCCTGGTTGATGATCAGCACCTGCACGTCGACGTACGCCGCCGAGTCGAACATCAACCGGTACGGCTCGAAGGGGTTCTTGCCCGAGGCGAGCAGCACCACGGTGGTGAGCGCGAAGGCGACGACCAGGGCGAGAACGGGGCCGGCGAAGCCCAGGATCAGCCGGTCCTTGTCGAATTTCTTCATCGGTCCTCGTCCTCCGGTGCTGCCTCGAGATGACCGGTGGCGGCGCCGGTCATGGCCGAGCCCAGTTCCTCCGGGGTGATGGTGCCGGGGTCGGCATCGGCGACCAGCCGACCGCGGTACATGACGCGCAGGGTGTCGGAGAGCCCGATCAGCTCGTCCAGGTCCGCCGAGATGAGCAGAACGGCGAGGCCCTCGCGGCGCGCCTCGCGGATCTGGTCCCAGATCTGCGCCTGCGCGCCGACGTCCACACCGCGGGTGGGGTGCGCGGCGATCAAGAGCTTCGGGTTGTGGCTCATCTCCCGGCCGACGATCAGCTTCTGCTGGTTGCCGCCGGAGAGGGAGGCCGCGGTGACCTCGATGCCGGGGGTGCGGACGTCGTACTCGCGCACGATCCGCTCAGTGTCGGCGCGGGCCGCCTTGATGTCCAGCAGCCCGCCCCGGCTGTTGGGCCGTTCCGTGACATGGCCGAGTATCCGGTTCTCCCAGAGGGACGCCTCCAGCAGTACGCCGTGCCGGTGGCGGTCCTCCGGGATGTAGCCGATGCCGCTCTCGCGTCGCTTGCGCGTGGGAACGTGCGAGATGTCGTCGCCATCGAGGGTGATCACTCCGCCGTCGGGGTCCCTCATGCCGATCAGGGCCTCGATCAGCTCGGTCTGGCCGTTGCCCTCCACACCGGCGATGCCCAGTACCTCGCCCTTGTGGATGGTGAGGTCGATGCCGGCCAGCACGTCACGCACCGCACCGTCCGGATCGGTCACGGTGAGCGCAAGGTTCTCGACGCGCAGCATCGGGGTGTCCGTCACCGTGGACTCACGGGTCTCGGGAGAGGGCAGCTCGCTGCCGACCATCAGCTCGGCGAGCTGCTTGGTGGTGGTGTTGGCCGGGTCCGCGGTGCCGACCGTCGTGCCGCGGCGGATCACCGTGATGTCGTCGGCGACCGACAGGACCTCGCCCAGCTTGTGCGAGATGAAGATGACCGTCAGGCCCTCGGCCTTGAGCTCGCGCAGGTTGTCGAAGAGCGCGTCGACCTCCTGCGGCACGAGCACGGCGGTCGGTTCGTCCAGGATCAGGATGCGCGCGCCCCGGTAGAGGACCTTGAGGATCTCCACACGCTGACGGTCGGCGACACCGAGGTCCTCGACGAGGGCGTCGGGCCGGACCCCCAGACCGTACGCGTCCGAGATCTCCATGATCTTCTTGCATGCGGCGGAGCCGATGCCGTGCAGCTTCTCACCGCCGAGAACCACGTTCTCCAGGACGGTGAAGTTGTCGGCGAGCATGAAGTGCTGGTGCACCATGCCGATGCCGCGGTCGATGGCATCGGCCGGGCTGCCGAACGCCACCTCGGCCCCGTCGATCGTGATGGTGCCCTCGTCCGGCTTCTGCATGCCGTAGAGGATCTTCATCAGTGTGGACTTGCCGGCACCGTTCTCACCGACGAGGGCGTGAACCGTGCCCTTGCGGATGGTGATGTCGATGTCCCGGTTGGCGACGACACCGGGGAAACGCTTGGTGATGCCGTGCAGTTCTACGGCGGGGGGGCTGGACGCGTTGATGACGCACTCTCCTTGGCCGGACAGGAGCGGGGGCGGAGGGGCAGGGGCGGGGTGAAGTTATCGCGCCGGAGGGCTGTCTACACGCGTAGTGCTACCGAATCGTGAGGCGCATATGCACAGCACATGGCGGGAGACCGGGGTCGGCCCCGTGCTGGAGAGACGCTGTGACGGGCGGAACTTCTCGGACGGACACCCCATGAGCCCGGAGCAGCAACAAGGTGCGCTCCGGGCCCTGGGGAACCAGTCGTACGGCAGTTGCGGTGACGCAGGTGCCGTTACGGGGTGGTCTTGACGGTGACCTTGCCGTCGATGATGGCCTGCTTCGCCTTGTCGACAGCGGCGACGACGTCGGTCATCTTGGTGAAGGCCGGGTTGGAGTCGGCCAGGCCGACGCCGTCCTTGTCCAGGCCGTAGCGGACCTCACCGGACTGCGGCTTGCCGTCCTTGACCGACTTGATCAGGTCGAAGACGGAGTCCGCGACGTCCTTGGTGACCGAGGTCAGGATCTGGCCCTTGTAGGCAGCCAGGCCCTTCTGGTTGTACTGGTCGGAGTCCACGCCGATGGCCCACTTGCCCGCCTTCGCGGTGGCCTCGATGGACCCGGAGCCGGCCAGGCCGGCCGCCGCGTAGATGACGTCGGCCTTCTTGTCGAGCTGCCCCTGGGCGGCGGCCTTGCCGAGGTCGGGCTTGGAGAAGCCGTCGTAGTTCGGCGGCTGGGTCAGATACTGCGGCAGGACCTTCACAGACGGGTCGGTGTCCTTCACGCCCTGCTCGAAGCCCGCCTGGAACTTCTTGATCAGCGGGGTCTCCACGCCGCCGATGAAGCCGACCGTCTTGGACTTGGTCACCTTGGCCGCCGCGACACCGGCGAGGTACGAGCCCTGCTCTTCGTTGAAGACCATGTTGGCGATGTTCTTGCCGGTCTTCGAGGCGTCATCGATGATGCCGAAGGTGGTCTTCGGGAACTTCGCCGCGACCTTCTCGATGGCGGGCGCGTACGCAAAGCCGACGCCGATCACCGGGTTGTTGCCGGCGCGGGCCAGCGTGGTGAGACGCTGCACCTTGTCGGCGTCCGCCTCGCCGTCCGACGGCTCGGCCTCGGTGCCCTTGAAGCCGAGTTCCTTCTCGGCCTTGGCCAGGCCGGCGTAGGCGGCATCGTTGAACGACTGGTCGCCGCGTCCACCGACGTCGTACGCGATGGCCGTCTTGGCTTCCTTGGAGTCGGAACCAGCATCCGACGATGTCTTACCGCCACAGGCCGTGGCGCTGAGTGCGAGCGCCGCGGACGCAAGGCCCACGGTGGTGATCCGGGTGATCCGGCGCAAGGGAAGGCTCCTTCAAACCTGACCGAAGCGCCTCTTCCGGCGCTGGTTTCGCGGCGATCGTAACGCGCGTAGATGTCAGATAAAGCCCTGTACGGAAGCCGTTATCGGATCGTCGCGTACGAGGGGCGGCCTGCCCGGCTACAGGTGGTTGCCATCGAGTTACACGGAGGCGATGAACGGCTCGACGACAAGGTACCCCGTTGCGCGGAAGACACCGATCAGCAGACCGGGACAGGGGTACGGCACTCAAGGTCCGCCCGGCCACCACATGTCACCGCGGGGCGCACTCCCGGCCGACCGAGGACATCACGGGCGAACCGCCGAACCCAGAGCGTTTCGAAACCCGAGTGGGCAGGGAAATCGGAATTCTAAATTCCGCAGATGCCACAAGCGTGCGAAGGTAAAATTTCTTGCGATGGACGACAAAGTGTTGATATAAATCGATCACCAGTTGATCAAGTCGGGGTGTCGCAGCGCCAATCATCCTGAATGCGCAGAGCAGAAGAAATCGAATTTCCGAGAATCCTGCCTGCGCGACCGGACCGACCGAACGGGAACTCCGGATGATTCCTGCAGTCGCGCTGCACCCCATTTCACAAAGGGGAACTGTGAAAAGAGCGCTCACCGCATCCTGCCTCGCTCTCACTTTCGCGACCGCGTCATTCGGTTTCGCGCCAGCCGCCTCCGCCGGCGGCAGTGTCGGGAACTGCGACACGTGGATCACGTACAGCTCACCCAACTACGGAAACGCCCGCTGCACCGACATTGCAATGTTCGACAAGTTCCGAGCGAAGATCACGTGTATTGACCCCCACGGGAAGCAGTGGCTCGCCTACGGCCCATGGAAGAAGAACGGTCAGACTTCCAAGGGGAAGTGCTCAACCGACACGAATGTTGGCGTATTGAAGGTCGGCGTCAGCTACAGCGGCTAAGGGCTGTCCCGTAATCCCTGGTGGATCGGCGTGCGGCGTCAGATGCGGTGCATCGCAGGGCGGAGGGACGCCCGAATACTGGATGTATTCGGGCGTTCCGACAATGCGGCGGGGTGCCGTAGCTGTCGTCGCACGCCCGCCAGGGATTACGGGACAGGTTTCTCGCCCTGGATACCGCGACCTCTCCGGCAGGGCGAACCACTCATTGGGGCACCCAATGAAAGAAAGCGGACCGCATTCGACCCCGGTGATCACGGGGGCTGTAGTGCTCAGCGCCCGCAACCATTACCAGCCAGGCCCACCAGGCCTTCGAAAAACATGGAAGGGCAACCTTGAAGAAGGCACTCGTCTCAGCATTTGGCGCTGCGATCGCAGTAGCATCCTTGATTATCGCACCCAGCGCCTCGGCAGCTGAAGTCGGTACTCAGGATATCGATTGCGACACGTGGTACAAAAAAACCTCTCCCAACGTGGGATATGCAAAGTGCACCGGAATGCTCCCCTGGCCCCTTGAAGGTGCCCAGGTGAAGCTCACCTGCATCGACCCTCACGGAAAGCAATGGCTCGTCTATGGCCCGAGGAAGGGCAATGGGAAGACGTCCAGTGCGAAGTGCTCGACCGACACCAACGTCGGCATCTTCAAGGTCGGCGTCAACAGGACTCGTATCTGAGGCCCGTTGAGAGCGGTTGAAGAATGGGAGGCGCCCGCGAACTTGCGGGCGCCTTCCCGCCCATCCCGGCTCAGGCAGAGTTGCCGTCCAGCTGTGCGGCCGCGGTGAACAGCTCGACGGCGACCGTGATGGCCTCCTCGTCGGCGTCGAAATCGCCGCGATGCAGGTCGAGACGGGCACTGTCGCCGGGCGTACGGACCCCGAGCCGGGCCATGGCGCCGGGGACGTGTTCCAGGTACCAGGAGAAGTCCTCACCGCCCAGGCTCTGTTCGGTGTCCTCGATCGCATGCGATCCGCGGCGCGCGGTCATCGCCGTGGCGAGCAGATCGATCACGGCGGCGTCGTTCACGACGGGCGGGACGCCCCGGACGTAGTCGATCACCGTCTTGGCGCCGTGCATCCCGGCCACCTCGTCGATCGCGGCGTGCACCAGGTCGGGGGCCTCCCGCCAGGCGGCCAGCTCCAGGCAGCGGACGGTGCCGGACAGTTCGGCGTGCTGCGGGATCACATTGCAGGCATGCCCGGCCTCCAGCCGTCCCCAGGTGACGGCGAGCCCGGCGCGCGCGTCGACCCGGCGGGCCAGCAGCGCGGGCACCTCGGTGGCGACCTTGGCGGCGGCGGTGACCAGGTCGGTGGTCAGGTGCGGCCGGGCGGTGTGGCCGCCCGGCCCGTCGAGCGACACCTCCAGCCGGTCGCAGGCCGAGGTGATCGCCCCGACCCGCAGCCCGATCCGCCCCACGTCCACCTTCGGGTCGCAGTGCACCCCGATGATCCGCCCGACGCCCTCCAGCGCCCCGGACAGGATCGTGTCGGGCGCCCCGCCGGGCAGCACCTCCTCGGCCGGCTGGAAGATCAGCCGCACCGGGTTCGGGAGCAGCCCCCGCCGGTCCAGTTCGGCGAGCACGAGGCCGGCGCCGAGGACCGAGGTGGTGTGGATGTCGTGTCCGCACGCGTGCGCCCGGTCGGGGACGGTGGAGCGGTACGGGACGCCGGTCTTGGTGTCCGGGATGGGCAGTGCGTCGATGTCCGCGCGCAGGGCGAGCATCGACGCGGTGGAGTCGTCCCGCGTGCCCACGTCGCAGATGAGCCCCGTCCCCGTGTCGAGCACCCGGGGTTCCAGTCCCGCCTTCTCCAGCCGGGCCTTGATGGCCGCGGTGGTACGGAACTCCTGGTTGCCCAGCTCGGGGTGCATGTGGAGGTCGCGCCGGAAGGCGATCAGCTCGGCACGCAGGCCCTCGGGCAGGGTGCCGGGGAGGGCTTCTTCGCCGGGCAGCTGGGCATCGGAATCACGGGACATCAACTGGTTCACCTGGTGAAGGGTAAGGCCGTTCCCCCTTCAACTGGCCATGAAACAAGAAAAGTTCAGCCACATAGACGAATAAATGACTGCGCTGCGGCGTGTGAGGGGACGGCGGGGCGGGTAAACTCGCCCCCTTTTGCGCCATGACCGACCGCTCCGCCCGCCGGGTCGGCCATCGGGCTCCGTCAGCCGGACAGCCCCCGTCGCACCGGCAGCAGGGCCACCCCGAGGCACAGGGCTCCGACCGGCAGCAGATCCAGGCTCACGGCCATCACCACCGTCCCCGCCAGCACCAGCACCGGGGCCCACGCCCGGACCAGGTCACGGCGGAGGAATGCGAGCAGGGTGACGAGGGCCAGCAGCCCGAGCCAGAACAGCATCGGCACCACGGTGTAGACCAACGGCATCACACCGGGCACGCCCTGCACCCGGTCGAACATCTCGCTCATGGCTTCTTTGTCCGCCGAGACGAACGCGACCCCCAGGTCGATCACCGCCTGCACCACCACCGCCACCGCACCGAACAGCCCGGTCCAGGCGGCCACTTCGCCTGCGACCCGCCTGCCCCCGCGCTCCCCGGCGAGCCTCCGCAGCCCCAGGAAGACCGGCACGAAGGCGAGCACCCCGGCCAGGAACAGCAGATGCGCGACCGTCCACCACACCCCGGGCCCGTAATCGCCGACGGCCCGCCCGACCAGCCGCACCGCCCCGTACCCGGCCATCAGGGCCGGACCCGCGAGGAGCGCCGTCTTGAATCCGTGGGCCTGTCGCTCCGTCAACTCGCTTGTCTTCATGCCCCGATGCTCGCGTCGACCCGCCCTCGCCCGCCATCGGGGCTCGCCCCCAACGAACCCTGAGGCCAGGCCGCTTCGGGGTCAGGGACGGGGCGGGTCATTCGGCCCGCGCCTCATCCGGACGCGGGGCCGCCCGCCCCTCGCAGCCGGTCCCCTCG
The DNA here is from genome assembly GCF_040611955.1 of Streptomyces sp. NPDC006510. Classification (NCBI taxonomy): domain Bacteria; kingdom Bacillati; phylum Actinomycetota; class Actinomycetes; order Kitasatosporales; family Streptomycetaceae; genus Streptomyces; species Streptomyces sp. NPDC006510. The sequence continues at coordinate 47,568 of NZ_JBEXPH010000003.1, forward strand.
GCTCACCGCCACCCGCAAGGCGTCCCGCAACGCCTCGGTCAGCCGGGCGGCCAGATAGCGGATCTGGGCCGGCTCCGCCCCCGGGTCCGCGAGCAGTTCCTCCGCGTGCCCGATCAGCTCGACGCCCATGCCGAGTTGCACGGTCTCGACCTGGTCGGCGACCCGGGAGACGTGGCCGTGCGTGTCGTGATCGGTGACCAACAGGCAGGTCCGGCCGTCGGCGCCGGTCCAGGGCAGAAGGCGGGTTACGGGGCTCGACATGAGGGGACCTGCTTTCGTCGGTACGTCCTCGTTGACGGTGCCGCCAAAATTAGGCCGGGGTGAGAAGCACCGACAGTGACGCCCGGTGCGACTCTCCCGCCCAGGTGGGACGAGCCGTCCTACCTACCCGTCCAGGCCCAGCCGATCGGCGAGTTCCGTCACTGCGGAAGTGCGACGCCTCCCCCTGCCACGGAGTTCGACGACCAGTCGGCGGCTCGTCGAGTGATATCGCATCCACTCCGGCGCGATGCCTTCCGCGGTGAGCAGTGCGTGCACGGCGCCGTCCTCCTTGTTCAACTCCGCGTAGGCCAGTGCCCGGTCCACGTGGAAGCGGGCGAGCCAGGTCGGCGGGAGCGACCGCAGGTCGGGGACGGTACGAGCGGTACGCAGGGCTTCGGCCCCGTCCCCCATCTCCACCAGGAAGTTGACCTTGGCCACGCCCACGTTCGTCGGACCGAAGGGGGTCGCGTAGTCGAGCCGGTCCGTGCCGATCCGAGCGGCGGCGGCGCTCGTCAAGGTGAGCAGGTCCCGTACGGTGTCGTGCCGTCCCGTGCGCACGGCCGCCGTGGCGGCGCGGAGCAGGAGAATGCCCCACAGCGACAGTTCGACCGGGCGCGAGCGGAAGGTGGGCTCGATGCGTTCGGCGGTGGCGGTGGCGATCCGTTCGGCGTCCGCCAGCCTTCCCTGCCGGGTGAAGACCCAGGCCAGACTGGAGATGCCCACCGTTTCCAGGTGCGGATCGTCCCCCTCCCTGGCCGCCTCCGCCGCCCGCTCCAGGGCGGTGAACGCCGCATCCTCCTTGCCGAGTGCGGTCAGTGTGGTTGCGGCAACCTGGTACGACTCGGCGAGGATCGACTGGGCCGCGGCGGCGTCGGCGCCGCTGTGCGCACGTACAGCCGCTCTCGCGTCCTTGATCAGCTGCGGAAGCAGTGCACCGATGTCACTGATGCGGCCTTCCCGCCGGATGCGCTCGGTGGACCGGAGCGCCGCCCGCAACTGCGCGAGTGTGGGCGGGTCCTCGGGGTCCGGCTCCTCGCCCAGCAGGTCCGCGACGGGTGAGACCGCCTGCCGCAGCGCCAGCACGGACGGCTGGTCCTGTTCGGTGCGCACCTCGAAGGTGGTCGGCTGCCCGACGAGTACGGACGGCTCGACATCCAGGGCACGTGCGAGGGCGTTGAGGGTCGTGAGCCGCGCAGTGCTGCGTACGCCCTGCTCAAGCTTGCGTACGACATCGACCGAGACGCCCGCCCGCTCGGCCAGTCTCTCCTGCGTCAGCTTCCGGCGCAGGCGCAGCCGGGCAATGCGGTCGCCGATGCCGGGTTCCTCTTCGAAATGCATGGCCAGTCACCCCCAGAACAGGTCCGACTGATTACGCTACTCCCAGCCTTGGGAAGCTATGCAACCCTCATCGGTGGCATCCCCGCCGGGAAGGTGACGGTGATCGCTCGGCGGCGAACCCACGGGTAAATCCCGCTCCGCAGGACCTTGCCGAGTCGACGCCGCGCACCGGTCTCCACGAGAGCGCGCGGACCCGCGACACATTGATCGGCCATTGAAAGTTGGCGGGCTGACCAACCGGCCAACGAGAGCTACTGATGGCTGGTTTGTCGTTACCGTGGTTGTTGTAGTCGTCCACTGAACAACAGAGTGGTGGCTCTGGCCCACATTCCGTATGACAGTAATGTTTGTGACGTGCCTTCAGAATAGGTCTGTGTCAGTGGGCAGTTTTAGCATGCTGTGTCATGGAACTGAGCACGAAGCTGCCTCGGCAGCGTGGTGACCGGCTGGCCCTGTATGCCGTCACGGCTGAGGAGCAACAGGCTGGCTCTGAGTCGAATCTCAAGCTCGCGGACTCCGGCTATGCGCGTCGAGGCGTTAGCGGCTGGTGGGATGACCGGCTGCCCTTCGGAGCTGATCTCCCGGACTTGACCGAGCCCGCGTTCGTCAGCGGGCGGCAACTTGTGAAGGCATTGGAGGCACGCTACGCAGGTGTGACGGTGACACTGCGCATGGGGCCGCGTGCGGCCTGGCGCGCGCGACAGGAGCGGCGCCGGACCGCGTGGGAGGAGGCGAAGGCGAAACGGCCTCCACTCCCGCCGGACACGGAGAGGCTGATTCACGCCCTGAGCCCCGAGTGCATGATCTGCCACGAGACCGTACGGAAACTGGAGATTGCCCACCTCTTGGACTGGCCCACCATCCGGCGTGTAGTCGAGACCCATCCTTCCTGGCTCCGGAGTGATCACGACATGCGGCGGGCTGCGCTGATGTTCCATGACCCGTGGAACATGGGGGTCTTGTGCCGTGATCACGTCCACCGTTCCGGCTGTCATGACCGGCAGGAAGCCGGCGAGATCGCGTTGGAACAGCTCCTGCAGGCGAGGGCCTCCTTGGACCAGCAACCTGGTGCCGAACGCCTTTATGGGCGGTTTCTCGATCAGAGCCTGATCGAGGAACGTCGCCGCTTCGGCCTCGACATGGGCGCGATGGGCAGGGTTCTCATGCTTTTTTCGAGGGCAACGAAGGGAGGCGAGCCCTCTCCATATGTCCTCAAGCATGGAACCATTAAGGTCGATCGAGAGCAGGGCGGGCTTTCATGGGGGCAACATGGCTGCGCAGACAAGGCCTGCGGTGACGACCATTAGCCGGACAAAAGATACGTTGACATATCTGGAGGTACTGTGCACAACGAAGAGCGTTTAGGTCTATTCACTACTGTCGCGGAACTGGCAGTACTGCGCGCGATCGAGCTCGCCGGGGAGCGCATCACAAAAAGGGTGGAGCGCTCCCACAGGGGGCCATTGAAATCCTTCATGCCATTCTCCGTTCATGTGCAACATCCCACCGAAGAAGGCGACCTTGACGAGATCCTCCCAGATGAGGCTTGGGTAATCCCAGTTGCGGCGGGACTCCCAAAGGATCTCATTGAGGCGCTCGACAGGCATACGCGAATCCTCCTTGCAGCTGGACTCGAATTCCGTCGAGAAGACCTTGCCCTTACCCTCTCCCGACTTCCGCTCGAAAAGATGGCGCTCCCGTGGGAATCACGCCTTCCTGAGCAGTGAAATACTATCGGGTCTCGTATCCACTGCGGAGAACAGGAGGGTCGACCGTCGCCCTTCGGTCACATCGTTTCCTAGCAATGAAACAACGGAACGAACGATTCGTCCTTGTGAGGCGACCATGGAAGCAGTTCATCAGTGCAACGTCCATGAGGCCAAGACTCATCTCTCGCGCGTCCTGGAGCAGGCGGTCACTGGTGAGGAAGCGTTGATCCCCAAGGCAGAACCGGCGGCAAAGATTGCTCCACTCTCTCCCTCGGTGAAGCGGACCGGGCGCGGTTCACTCCAGGGGCAGATCCACATCAAGGATGGCTTTGACGACCTGCCTGACGACATGACCGATGCCTTCGGGGCGCGCTGATGAAGATGCTGCTCGACGCTCATAAGGACCCGAGGACCTGGCGGAACGGGTGCGGGACAGCCAGTTCGTCCCGCTGCCGATCAGTGCCCTGCACGGGGTGTGGGCGGGCAGGCTGCTCGCCCATCACCGCGATCCCTTCGACCGGATACTGGTCGCGCAGGCCCAGGCCCAGGCCGAGGACATGACCATCCTCACCCGCGACAAGTGGATCCCGTCCTACGACGTCAGGGTCATGCCGGTCTGACCATCCCCGCCACAGTCCTTATCACGCCTCCGTCACCGCCGTCGCCCGCCACGGCGCCAGGCGCTGGACGTCGCGGGCGGTCTCCGTGACGCCGCTCAGGAAGCCCTGGGCTCGTGGGGAGGCCGTGTCTCGGAGCCATTCCGGGGCGATGTCGCAGACCGCGACCTTCACCTCGGTGCCGGCCAGGGCGAGGGGCAGGGTGTGGACGACCGTGGAGGGGAAGCTCAGAACCGTGCGGCCGATGGGGCCGCGGCGGGCGATGAGTTCCAGGGGGAGGTCGGGGCGGACGATCTCCAGGCCGGTGGCGGCCTCCAGGGCGTGGAGTTTCTCGGTGGACTCGCGGCGGTGGGCGAAGTAGCGGGTCGCGCCGTGGGTGCGGGACAGGGCCGCGACGGCCTCCAGGTACTGGTCCCGGTCGACCACGCCCGTCTCGACCAGGGAGGTGCCGACCAGGTCCGCGCCCTTGGTGAGCAGCGGCGGGCCGAAGCGGGCGCGGGTCCAGGCGAAGGCGTTGGGGGTGACTCTCACGCCGGGCGGAGCCTCGACCGGCATGGCCGTGAAGACCTCTACCGTGCGGGTGGCGGACGGGGTGAAGCGGCTGCGGGCGCGGGCCGTGACCGGGGCCAGGACCAGTTCGCGCGGGCCCGAGCTGCCCTTGCGGTGCCAGCGCACCAGCCGTTCGCCGCGGGCGAGTTGGGCGACGAACTCCATGGTGGCCGTGCCGTCGTCGACCACGGTGAGGCGGCGGGCGCGGACCATGGTGAGAAGGAGCTGTACGTACCGGGAGAACGGGTCGCCGATGACGATGTGCTGCGCCCTGCGGACGAGTCCGGACAGGTCGCGCAGGCTCTTCAGGGGCGCGCCCGCGCCGCCGCGCGCCTCCTGCCAGCGGACGTTGACGCCCTCGTCGCGGGCCAGCTCCGCCATCCGGCGCAGCTGACCGCGCGACATCGGGTCGACCGGGGGGAGGACGACGACCGTGATGTCCGTGAGGACCCGGTCGCCGCCTCCCTCTGTGTAGGCCCACTCCAGGACGTTCAGGAGCTGGACCGGGCTCTCGACGAAGGCGAGGTTCACCGGTCGGCCCGTCAGACCGCGACCGGCTCGGCGGCCGGGGCCGCCTCGGTGCTCTCGGCGACGACGCCCGCGACGCGGCGGAGCTTCTTCATCGGGCCGAGCTCGGACTCGTACACCTTCTTGACGCCGTCGCCGAGCGAGGCCTCGATGGTGCGGATGTCGCGGACGAGGCGGGTGAGGCCCTGCGGCTCGACGGAGGCGGCCTGGTCGGAGCCCCACATGGCACGGTCCAGGGTGATGTGGCGCTCGACGAACGCGGCGCCGAGGGCGACGGCGGCCAGCGTCGTCTGGAGGCCGGTCTCGTGGCCGCTGTAGCCGATCGGGACGTTGGGGTACTCCTGCTGGAGGGTGTTGATGACCCGCAGGTTCAGCTCCTCGGCCTTGGCCGGGTACGTCGAAGTGGCGTGGCAGAGAAGGATGTTGTCCGAGCCGAGGACCTCGACCGCGTGGCGGATCTGGCGCGGGGTCGACATGCCGGTGGAGAGGATGACCGTGCGGCCGGTGGAGCGCAGGGCGCGCAGCAGCTCGTCGTCGGTGAGGGAGGCGGAGGCGACCTTGTGGGCGGGGACGTCGAACTTCTCCAGGAAGGCGACGGCCTCGGTGTCCCACGGGGAGGCGAACCAGTCGATGCCGCGCTTGGCGCAGTGCTCGGAGATGGCCCGGTACTCGGCCTCGCCGAACTCGACGCGGTGGCGGTAGTCGATGTACGTCATCCGGCCCCAGGGGGTGTCGCGCTCGATGTCCCACTGGTCGCGCGGGGTGCAGATCTCCGGGGTGCGCTTCTGGAACTTGACGGCGTCGCAGCCGGCTTCGGCGGCCACGTCGATCAGGGCGAGGGCGTTGTCGAGGTCGCCGTTGTGGTTGATGCCGATCTCGCCCGTCACGTAGACGGGGTTGCCGGGGCCGGCGGTGCGGGTGCCGAGGGTGCGCAGACGGGAGGTGCTCATGAGGTGTGTTTCCTTAGCTCGGATGGCTTGGCGGGTTTGGGGGACCCGGAGTTACTTGGGGGACTGAGTGGGATTCGTGGTCGTGAGGGTGGGGCCGAGCAGCCAGGCCGCGATCTCGCGGATGGCGCCGAAGCCGCCGGGGGTGGTCGTGACGGCGCGGGCGGCCGCCCGTACCGAGTCGTGGGCGCTCGCGACCGCTACGGGCCAGCCGGCGAGTGCGAAGCACGGCAGGTCGTTGACGTCGTTGCCGACGTAGAGGACACGTTCGGGAGCGATGGACTGTTCGTCGCACCACTGCTTGAGCGCCAGGTCCTTGCGGTCGATGCCGTGCAGGACCGGGATGCGGAGCTTGTGGGCACGGGCGGCGACGACCGGGTTCTGCTCGCTGGAGAGGATCAGCAGCGGCAGTCCGGTCCTGCGCAGGGCGGCGATGCCCAGGCCGTCGCCTCGGTGGACGGCGACGATCTCGCGTCCGTCGGCGTCGATGAGGACCCGGTCGTCGGTCTGCGTGCCGTCGAAGTCGAGGACGACCGCGTCGATGTCGTCGAGGGTGGGCAGCGGCGAGGGGTCGAGCAGCGGCGCGAGGGCTCGGGCGCGGGCCAGGTCGTGCGGGTCGTCGATCTCCAGGACCCGCGCGGGGTCGGTGCGCACCAGGGCGGTGTGGCCGAAGAAGCGGTGGCGGTGGGTGCGGAAGCCCTCGGCGTTCATGGCGTACGCGGTGCCGGTCTCCAACAGGTCCTCGGGGCGGTCCTGGCGCATCTGCCGGACGGACTTGTCGTGGTTGACGCCGTAGTTGCCCTCCTCGATCGCGCTGCCGTCGCGCCAGAGGAAGCCGTGGAAGGGGGCGACCGTGACCGCCGTGTCGGCGCCGTCGTGGGCGACCGCGGCGGCGACGCCGTCGATGTCCTCCCGTACGACGAAGGGGCTGGTGCACTGGACCAGCAGCACCACGTCGGCGGTCCGCTCGCGCATCGCCTCGTACGCGTCCAGGGCGTGCAGCACCGCGTCCTCGCTGCTGGACTTGTCCCCGGCGATGGCCGCGGGGCGCTGGACGATGTGCAGCCGCTCGGGGGCGCCCAGCGTGTCGCCGGCGGCGCGGGCCGCGTCGGCGATGGCCGCGTCGTCGGTCGTCACGACGACGTCCGTGACCTCGCGGGAGGCCAGGCAGGCACGTACCGCGCGGGCGATCAGCGGTACGCCGCCGACCTGGGCGAGGTTCTTGGCCGGGACGCCCTTGGATCCGCCGCGGGCGGGGATCACGGCGAGCACGGTGGGGGTCGGGGTCATCTCTGCTCCTGAAGTGGTGTTCACAGCTCGCCCATCCGTCGGATCACCGGGGCGACCCGCTGTACGCCCTGCCGGTACGCGCCGCGCGCCGCTTCCCGGACCGCTTCGCGTACCGCGCCGCGCACCCCGCCGGTCTCGCGCGGCCGTTCGGCGCCCGGCAGCGGGTGGCCGTCGGGGGCGAGGTGGTGGCGGGCGAGGATGCCGGGGAGGTAGCCGGGGGCGGTGGCGGGTGTGTAGTACGGGGCGAGGTCGGGCAGCCGGGCCGCGGCAAGCAGGGCGTCGACGCGGGTGCGGGCGTGGTCGTAGGCGGAGGCGTACGTACCGTCGGCGGCGACGCCCTGGCCGGCCAGCCATTCCGGGTCGGGTTCCGGGCGGAAGCCGCCGTCCAGGTGGTCCCAGGAGGTGAGCAGGCCGGATCCGATGAAGTGGTGGTTGCCCAGTGCCTCGCGGACGCCGAGGTCGGTGAGGACGGCGGTCGGGATGCGCCGGTGCAGGGACTCCAGCGCGGCGGTCGAGGAGACCGTGACCAGCAGGTCGGTGCGGTCCAGGACCTCGCCCATGTGCCCGTACACCAGGCGGAAGTTGGGCGGGAGTCCGCCGGGCAGCTTCTCGGCGAGGCGCTGGTACGGGAGTTCCTCGATGTGCGTGGTGTGCTCGCCGGGCCTGGAGCGCAATTTCAGCAGCACCTCGCGGTCCGGGTGCAGCCTGGCGTGCTCGACGAGCCTGCGCAGCAGGTACATCCGGTCGTCGCGGGAGGCCGGTACGGAGGGCTGGGCGGCGAAGACGACGGTGTCGCGGCCCTCCTGCGGGCGGTGCGGTTCACCGCCGAGGAAGGGCAGGGCGGCCTCGGTGACGGCCGAGGCGTCGGCGCCCACTCCCTCGTACACCGCGCGGAAACGCTCCGCGTCGTGGCGGGAGTTGGCGAGGACGATGTCCGCGCCGTGCCGCAGCAGCAGCCCGTCGGCGAGCTTCTCGTAGACGACGCCGACATAGCCGGTGACGACAACGGGCCGGGCGGGCAGCCGCAGTGCGGCGAGGCCGTGCAGCATCGCCTGGACGGCTCCGCCGACGAGGGCGAGGACGACGACGTCGTACCCCTCGTCCCGCACGGTGTGCAGGAATTCGACGGCTGTCACCTCGCGCACCCGGCCGGCCTCGATACCGACGTCGCCGACCTCGGCGAGCTGGCGCGGGGTCGGGGTGGCCCGGCCGCGCAGCAGCAGTCCGCTGATCTCGACGCGCTGCGCCGACGTCCCGGACGCACCGGCGGTGAGGCGGCGCGCGGTGAGCGCGCCCCATTTCCACCGGGTGTCGGAGTCGGCGAGTACGGCTACCCGGAGGGCGGTCGTCTTTTCGGTACGTGGGGGCACGTCCCAGAACTTAGGAAGGCATTTCGATTCGCGGCCCAACGTGACGGCAACAGCTGGTTAACAGCCCGCCGACGCTTGGCGAATCGCCTTCACAAAGGGGACGCAATCACCCATGAATCGACCCGGTTCATCATTCCGACATTCGCCGTTCACCTGCCGTCCCTCCCGGGGCCAAGGCAAATGACGGGCTCGCGCCTAGCGTGAGTCGGGTGGTTAAGCTCTCGGTCATCGTGCCGTTCTACAACGTGCAGACATACGCCCCCGACACCTTGAGAAGCCTGCGGGCCAACGCCCGCGAGGACTTCGAATTCATCCTCGTCGACGACTGTTCGACCGACGGGACCGCGGACATACTGCGCCGCGCCGAGGACGAGATTCCGGGGGTGGTCGTACGCAGACACGAGCAGAACGGCGGACTGGCCACCGCCCGTAACACCGGCCTGGACGCCGCGCGCGGCGAGTACCTCGCGTTCCTGGACGGCGACGACTGGCTCGCCCCCGGGTTCTACGCCGAACTCCTGGCCAGGACAGAGGTGTTGGGCTGCGACTTCGTCCGTACCGACCATGTCCAGGTCGAGGGCCGGAACCGCAGCGTGCACCGCGTGCCGCACGGCAGGCGCGGCGAGGTGCTGGACCCGCGGGACGCGATCCTGCCCGCCGAGCGGTCCACCTCGGTCGACTATCCGTACGCCTGGGCCGGGCTCTACCACCGGCGGCTGCTGGACCGCGGGCTGCTGCATTTCACGGACGGTCTGCGCACCGCGGAGGACCGTCCGTGGATCTGGCGGCTGCATCGCGAGGCCGATTCTTTCGCGGTGCTGGGACTTCTCGGGATTTTCTACCGGCGCGGGGTCGCTTCTTCGCTCACGCAGATCGGCGACGTACGCCAGCTCGATTTCATTCGCTCGTTCGACCAGGTCATTCGGGAAACCGCCCAGGACCGCGACGCACAGGTGCTGCTGCCGAAAGCGGTCCGTACCTATTGCGCGATCATTTTCCACCACATGAGCTCGATCGAAAGGTTCGAACCGGCCGTGGCCCGCACACTGAAGTCCATGAGTGCCGCCGCGCTCAGACGAATGCCGCAGCAGGTGCTCGACGACGCACTCGACTCGATGGACGTGCAGCGCGCCACCCTGCTGCGCCGGCTGCGCCGCCGCCCGGCCGCCGCGGGTGCCAAGGAGGTGTCGGCCGCGTGAACAACGCCCGGTCCCGCACCACGCAGATCTTCCTCGCCTCCACGCTCTACGGCACCGCCACCCTCGCCGCCGCGCTCGACGCGGGCTGCTTCCCGGACGCGGACCGCCGCATCCTGCTCGTGTCGAACAACGCGGCCGTCCCGGAGACGACGACCGCCCTCGACGCGATGCCCGGGTTCGACGCGCTGCGCGGCCGGTTCGACGACGTGGTGTCGTGGAACACCACGATCGCCCCCTTCCACCCGGGCGGCTGGGCGCCGCGCCCCGATGACGTACCCCTGTGGGAGCGGCATCTGCGCCTGGCCTGGGGGCTCGGCGACGACGACATCGAGCTCGCGGTCGAGTCGATCCAGGTCAACCCCGCGCTGGCGGTCGCACAGATCTTCACCGGCGCGCCGGTCGATGTGTACGCGGACGGGCTGATGAGCTACGGCCCCACCCGCAACAAGATCGACCCGCTGGTCGGGACCCGGGTGCGCCGGCTGCTCCACCTCGACCTGGTGCCGGGGCTGAAGCCGCTGCTGCTCACGGAGTTCGGGGTGGCGCCGCAGCTCGTGCCGACCGAGGTGTTCCTCAAGGTGCTCGGTGAGCTGGCGGACGCGCCCGGCGCCCAGGACGGCGTTCCGGCCGTGGAGGCGCCCGCGCTGCTGCTCGGCCAGTACCTCTCGGCGCTCGGGCTGATCAGCGCGGCCGAGGAGGAGAACCTGCATCTGCGGATGATGCGCGGCGCGGTCGCGCTCGGCCACACCCGCCTCGTCTTCAAACCGCATCCCACGGCCCCGGCGCAGTGGTCGAAGGCGATGGGCGAGGAGGCCGGGAAGCTCGGCGCCGAGCTGACGGTGCTGGACGAGGGGGTGCTCACCGCCCCGGTCCTCGCCGAGGTGCTCTACCAGCGGATGCGGCCCGCGCTGGTCGTCGGCTGCTTCTCCACAGCGCTGCTCACCGCCTCGGCGTTCTACGGGCTGCCGGTGGCCCGGGTCGGCACCGAGGTGCTGCTGGACCGGCTCGCCCCGTACGAGAACAGCAACCGCATCCCGGTCACGCTGGTGGACGCGCTGGTGCCGGAGGTGACGGACCGGGCGGCCGTCGAGCGGGCCGGGACGGCACAGGATGCGGAGCCGGTGGATCTGACCGGGCTGGTCACCGCGGTCGGATTCGCGATGCAGCCGAAGATCTATCCGGGGCTGCGGCCGGCCGCCGAGCGGTATCTGGCCGCGCACCTGGACGCCACCACCTGGCGTTACTTCAAGCGCAAGCGGCTGACCTCGTTGGCGCTGCCGGGGGCGGTGCCGGCGCAGCTCGCGTTCCTGCCGCGCAACGCGGTGGTGCGCAGGGTGGCGCGGTCGGTGCGGCGGCGGGTGGTGCGGCAGTAGGTGCCGGGGCGGGGCCGGGCCCGATTCGGCACCCGCCCCGCCCCCAGTGCGGTCAGCCGCGTACGCCGCCCTGGATCACCCTCAGGTCCGCCGCGTTGGCCTCGGTGACCTTCCAGAGTTCCTGCTGCCGGCCGTGCACATCGGCGACCGTCGCCGCGTGGTCGTCGAGCAGTCCGGCCGCCCGCTCGGCGAGCCGGGCCCCGAGGTGCCGGTCGTGGACCGAGATGCCCCACTCCGGACGGTCGATGTCGGAGAGGAAGTACGCCATCTTCGGGTGCGAGATCAGGCTGATGATCGGCGTACCGCAGCCGAACGGGATCATCCCCGCGTGCCCGCGCATCCCGATGACCAGCTTGGTGCGGGCGTAGGTGTCCCGGATCTCGTCGTTGCCGAAGTCGTACATCGGGATCACCGGCAGCGCGATGCCGTGCTCGCGCCGCAGGTCGAAGGCGATCCGCTCGTCGTCCAGCGAGTGGGCGACGCAGTGCACCTCGGCCCGCTTGCCGAGCTCCCGCACCGCGGTGGCCATCTCGCCCAGGAAGTGCCCGTAGTCGTGCCCGAAGCGGAGCCCGGAACGGTCGTAGGCGGCGTTGATCAGCACGGTGTCCTCGCGGCGCACCGGGTCCGTCCAGCCGTCCACCAGCTGCCGGGTGACCGTCGTCGGACAGGGCTGGAAGCGCACCCTGTCGTGGAGCGAGGCGGGCAGCAGTTCCCGGACCTTCTCGATGGAGCCGTGGTTGCGCAGCCCGAAGAACGAGGCCCGTTCGACGAGCCCCCGCAGGCTGGAGAGGAACCGGTCCCGCCCGTGCCCGTACGCCTGGCCGTCGAAGGCGTTGAAGCCGACCGCGTAGACCATGACGGGGACGTCGATCCGGTCGAGGAGTTCGTCCGGGACGTTCCACTGCCAGCCGCTGTTGCCGTTGGGCGCGGTGTCCGGGATGAAGAGGCCGCCGCCGCCGATGACCAGGCCCCGGCGCTCGTTGACCCGTTCCAGCGCGGCCTCGTCGAAGAGCCGGTGGGCGTGGATCGAGTGCCAGCGCTGCGGGCCGGTGTCCCGGCCGAAGGCCAGCCGTACGCTCTCGGGCAGCAGCTTGTCCCCGGCGTTGCCCTGGCGCTCCATGTAGAAGGCGACATGGGCGAGCTGGCCGGAGGCGGGGCCCTCCACGGGCGCGGTCAGGTCCGTGGTGCGCTTGTACATCAGCCGGTTGGCCCGGTGGGTGGGGTCGACCGCGAGGCCCTTCAGGGCGTACTCGGCCGCCGTGTCGTCGTCGCCGTGGATCCAGGCGATCTGGGCGAGGCGGGCGAATGCGGTCGCGGCCCGGTTGGGCGCCGCGGTGGCGAGCAGGAGCCGGGCGCGGGCCTCCTCGTAGCGGGAGACGCTCATCAGGGCGTGGCCGAGCACCTCGTGCGGCCAGGACTCGTCGACGGGTATCCGGACCCGGCCCAGCAGATCGGCCGCCTCCTGGTACTCGCCCGCCGCGATATGGGCGGCGGCGACCTTGCGGGCGGCCTCGGGGGAACCGGTGCGCTGCACGTGCGGGGTGCCGTAGTGGACCAGCAGGTCGTGGTGCTTGGCGCCGGGCAGCGCCAGGTACGCGGCGTGGAACTCGGCGTCGGACAGATCGAATTCGTGCCAGCGGTCCTCGGCCTCGCGGTAACCGGCCTCGCCGCCCTGCCAGGGCTTGTGCCGCCCGGTGAAGTGCAGGATCGCGGTCGACTCGGGGACCGGGAGGTCGCCGGAGAGCCGCCGCTTGACGAAGTTGTAGCGGGCGTCGAGCTGGACGAAGTCGCCGTCGAGCACGGCGTTGAGGATGCCCTGGTCGTGCTTGTCGAGCTCGTACGTGCCGGCCCGGCCGACCTCGTCGAGCCGGGCGCAGAACGCGTCGCTCAGATACTCGCGCTGGATGACCAGCAGTCCGCTGTTGAGCTTGTGCTGCCCGTAGAAGAACTGCGGCACGGCGGCCAGTCCGTCGCGCAGCGCGAGCAGTTCACCGAGGTCGCCGAGGACGACCATGTCGGTGTCCAGGGTGATCACGGTGTCGTAGTCGCGGACCCGGAAGATGTCGAGGATGAAGTAGGCCTTGCGCACCAGGTAGTTGTCCTGGTCGCCCTTGGCGTACGAGTCGTAGTGCCCGGCGTCGACCCGGCGGAAGCCGACGCGCGGGTGCAGGGCCCGGATCTGCGCGACGGAGGCGGGGCGCAGCCCGTCGTGCAGGACGAGGAAGTCCTCGCAGACGTCCGGGTTGGAGAGGGCCAGGCTGCGCAGCAGGGCGAGGAAGCCGGGCAGGTAGTTCTCGTCGACGAAGCTCGCGAAGGCGACCCGGCGCTTGCCGGTGAGCGGGTTCGCGGGCGCGGGCGACACGGGGAGAGCCGTGGCGGACGGGGGCGTGGCGGGCTTCGTCATCGCAGTCGGATCCTCATGTCGGTGGCGCTCCGGGCGCGATCCATGACCCACGCCTTTTCGCTGGTGTACTCGTGCACGGAGGTGATGGGCATCCGCATCGCACCGGGCAGGCGGTAGGCGCCGCTCTCGTAGAAGTCGAAGCCGATCAGGTCGAGCCGGCTGCTGACGTCCAGGTGGTCGAGGAGCCACAGCATGTTGAACCCGGTGGTGGGGATGGCCGGCCAGACGTCGGCGCCGACCCGCCCGATGTCGCGCAGCGGCCAGCGCAGCGACTCGTCTCCCAGGTACTGCTGGGCGCCGGGGACGAGGCGGTTGCGCAGGGAGTGCTTCCAGTCGCCGGAGACCCCGCCGAAGACCAGCCGGGTGTGCACCTTCTGGTCCCAGTTGAACCCGTGCTTGTGGATGGTGGCGTGGATGTCGGTGCGCCGTCCGGTCGCCGCCGGGTCGATCCGGTACGAGTTGAAGCGGACGACCAGGTCGTAGCCGTCGATCTCGGCGCCCATCGAACTGCTGCCGACGCGTTGGGAGTTGGCTATCAGGCAGATCGACCGGCCCGCTATCCGGTTGCGGAACTCGCCGACCGTGGTCCACTCGACACCGCCGAAGGTGGGGTCCTCGACCGGGCCGCGCATCCGGCTTCTGCGTTGTTCGGCGTAGAGCGCGACCAGCCGGGTGAGTCCGGCCACCGCTCCCGGGTCCGATCCGGCTTCCTCCATGGCCAGTTCGAGGTACTGGGACGTGGTGTCCTGGATCTCGGTGACCGGGGCCCCGGAGCGTTCCTGGGCGAGCAGGGCGCCGACCAGCCGGGGTTCCGCCCGCTCCCAGTCGCCGCGCGCCCGGAGGTCCAGGCCCTCGGCCCAGGACTCGGTGACGGGCCGGGCGGCGAACTCGGCGGCGCCGGGGTGGGCCCGCTCCAGTTCGCGCAGCAGCTCGTCCTGCCGCTCCCCGCCCAGCCGCAGGCCGACGACCTTGGCCGCGACGCCGAAGCCGTCGTCCTCGGTGAACGAGAGGTAGCGCTCGTACGCCTCGATGGCCGCGGTCTCCGCGCCCATCGCCTCCAGCGTCCTGGCCCGCAGCCGCCAGCCGGCCCGCGAGCCCTTGCGCTGGGTCAGCACGGTGTCACCGATGAGCACCGCGAGCTTCAGCTCGTCCTCGTACCCGCAGTCCAGCGCCTTGTTGCCGACCGCGAGCAGCGGGTCGAGCAGCTCGTCGGCGAGGGCCGCGGCGGAGGCCGCCCCCGCCTTGCCCCCGCGCCGCATCAGCGGGATCGAGGACGCGGCCGCGGATGCCGCGGGCTGCGCCGCGGCGTGCACGGCCAGCAGGTGCCGCAGCGCCTCCGCGAGTGCCGTACGCCGCCGGTCGAGCCCCGCCACCAGCTTGGTGCTGTGCGCGGCACAGGCGCGCAGGCACACGTCCACGTCGGTCGGGGTCACGGAGGCGAGCTGCGACGCGGCACTCCCGGGCGGGGCCGCGTCACGTTGCCGTGGCCAACGGGTACGGGCTTCTCTCATGGCGCTCCAAATCCGGGTGTGCGGTCACCGGTGCGCGCACGGAGCCCCGCGCCGTCGGGGCGGATGCTCGGCGCGCGTGTTCGGTTCCGCGACACGCTAAGAAACCTGAGCGGCCGCCGGATGAACTCGCCCTGTCGGTACCGGAAACTGCGCACCGACCCCGCAGGTACGGGCACCTGTCAGCGCACCCCGAACCGGGGCCCGGTGCGGTGCCTGACCCGGTTCGGACTCACCCCGGTCGGACGCTGCTGAGCCAGAGCGTCACACGCTGCTGAGCCAGAGCGTCACACGCTGCTGAGCGAGAGCTTCGCCGCGAAGCCGAGGAAGAGCAGACCGGCCGCCGAAGTGGCCCCCGCCGACAGCCGCTTGCGGCGGCGGAACACCGCGGCCAGCCGGGTGCCGCCGAATATGAGCATCGACAGATACAGGAAGCTGGCGATCTGCAGCAGGGTGCCCAGCAGCAGGAAGGAAAGCGCCGGATAGGCGTAGCCGGGATCGACGAACTGCACGAAGAACGAGATCAGGAACAGGATCGCCTTCGGGTTGAAGAGGCTGACCACCAGCGCCCGCCGGTACGGCCGCTCCATCGCCACCGCGACCGCGGGCCCGGCGCTCTCCTCGGTCAGCTCGGCCATCCGCCGGTGCCGCTCGCGCCACATGGTCACCGCGGCCCGCAGCATGCCGATCGCCAGCCAGGTCAGATAGCCCGCACCGGCGAACTTGACGACGGCGAAGAGCATTGGTGTCGTCTGCAGCAACGACGAGGCCCCGAGCGCGGACAGCGTCATCAGCACGGTGTCCCCGGTCCACACCCCGGCCGCCGCCACATACCCGGTCCGCACCCCGCGCCGGGCGGCGACGGAGAGCACGTACAGCGAATTCGGTCCCGGCAACAGGACGATCAGCACCAGGCCGGCGAGATAGGTCGGAAGATCGGTGACACCCAGCATGAAACGGAGTGTCGCACGCGGGTACGACACTCCGTCCAGGGGGTTTCGGGAAGACGCGGGTCAGTCCTCGTCGCCGTCGAGGAGGCGGTCCACGGAGAGCTTCATCTCGACGCCGACCACGTCCGGCACGGTGAACGAGGTCCCGCGCTTGTGGTGCGCCTTGTTCCTGTACTCGCCGCCCCGGGGGTCGGTGCAGAGCAGCACCTGGTCGTGCTTGCGATCGGCCACCACGTAGACCGGGATGCCCGCCTGGGCGTAGTCCTCGACCTTGGGGCCGAGGTCGTCCGCCCGGTTGGTCGAGGTCACCTCCACGACCATACGGAAGACGTGGGCGGCGTAGCAGTTCTTCATGACATGGGCATCCTTGATGTCGGCCTCGACGACCGGCAGGTCAGGAATCGCGTAGTCCTCCGGCCCGGAGGGCAACCACGATCCGACCCCCTGGACGAGTCCGAGTCCCACGGCGCGCGCCCGCGCACCGAACTCCTCACTCAGCCAGGACAGGGCCAGAGCGTGCGATACGTCCGCCGGCGGTGTCGCAGTGAGCCTCCCCTGGAGAATCTCCACGCGATGTCCAGGCAACGAGCGTGCGAGCTGGTCGGCTGCCTCGCCGAGCGTCAGCTCCGGCTGTTCCTGCACGTGCACCTGCTCCTCGTGCTGTATCACGGCCACGGCATCCTCCTTTCGGGGACCACCGTTCATGAGCTTATCCAGGGGCGCGGACATTCAGCGAGAAATCACCTGTGCGGGTAGCCGCCCCTTCAGGACGCGTCCGACGGCACGTACCTCCCCCACACCTCGCGCAGCGCGTCGCAGACCTCCCCCACCGTCGCCCGTGCCCTGAGCGCCTCCTTCATCGGGTACAGGACGTTGTCCGTGCCCTCGGCGGCCTTCCGCAGCCGGGCCAGTGCGGTGTCCACCGCGCCCTGGTCGCGTCCGGCGCGCAGCTCCGCCAGCCGGGCCGCCTGCTCGGCCTCGATCGCGGGGTCGACGCGGAGCGGCTCGTACGGCTCCTCCTCGTCGAGCTGGAAGCGGTTCACGCCGACCACGACGCGCTCCGCGCTGTCGGTCTCCAGGGCGATGCGGTACGCGGAGCGCTCGATCTCGCTCTTCTGGAAGCCACGCTCGATCGCGCTGACCGCGCCGCCCATGTCCTCGACCTTGGCCATCAGTTCCAGCGCGGCGGCCTCGACATCATCAGTCATCCTCTCGACGACGTACGACCCCGCGAACGGGTCGACGGTCGCGGTGACGTCCGTCTCGTACGCCAGGACCTGCTGGGTGCGCAGGGCCAGCCGGGCGGACTTGTCGGTGGGGAGGGCGATCGCCTCGTCGAAGGAGTTGGTGTGCAGCGACTGCGTACCGCCGAGGACCGCGGCCAGGCCCTGCACGGCGACGCGCACCAGGTTGACCTCGGGCTGCTGGGCGGTGAGCTGGACGCCCGCGGTCTGGGTGTGGAAGCGCAGCATCAGCGACTTGGGGTTCTCCGCGCCGAACTCCTCCTTCATCACCCGGGCCCAGATCCGGCGGGCCGCGCGGAACTTGGCGACCTCTTCGAGGATCGTCGTGCGGGCGACGAAGAAGAAGGAGAGACGGGGCGCGAAGTCGTCGACGTCCATCCCGGCCGCGACGGCGGTACGCACGTACTCGATGCCGTCGGCGAGGGTGAAGGCGATCTCCTGCGCGGGCGAGGCCCCGGCCTCGGCCATGTGGTAGCCGGAGATCGAGATGGTGTTCCACTTCGGGATCTCGGCCCGGCAGTACTTGAAGATGTCGGCGATCAGCCGCAGCGAGGGCCCCGGCGGGAAGATGTACGTGCCGCGCGCGATGTACTCCTTGAGCACATCGTTCTGGATGGTGCCGGTGAGCTGGTCGGCCGGCACGCCCTGCTCCTCGCCGACCAGCTGGTACAGCAGCAGGAGCAGTGCCGCCGGGGCGTTGATCGTCATGGACGTGGAGACCTTGTCCAGCGGGATCCCGTCGAACAGGACCCGCATGTCGTCGATCGAGTCGATCGCGACCCCGACCTTGCCGACCTCGCCGGACGCGATCGGTGCGTCCGAGTCATGGCCCATCTGGGTGGGCAGGTCGAAGGCGACGGACAGGCCCGTCGTCCCGTTGGCGATCAGCTGCTGGTAGCGGGCGTTGGATTCCGTGGCCGTACCAAAACCCGCGTACTGGCGCATCGTCCACGGCCGGCCGGTATACATCGTGGGGTAGACACCGCGCGTGAAGGGGTAGGCACCCGGCTCCCCCAGCTTTTCGCCGGGGCTCCAGCCGTCGAGCGCGTCCGGCCCGTAGACCGGTTCGATGGGCAGTCCCGACTCCGACTCGCGCGTCATCTGCTGTGCCTCCCGCTGAAGCTGCTCAGTAAAGCTACTTGCTGGTAACCACGGATTCCCGCGACGGACTGTAGCGGTGGGCGCGAGGCCGTTGGAGGGGGACGGGCTGGGACCTTGCTCACAGCCCCTGCCCGCGGGCTCGTCACCGCTCCCCCCATCATGCGCGGGCTTTGGCAACCGGGCAGAGCGGGAATCCGTCCAATGGGACACCGGACACGCAGGGGGCCGAGATGATGGACAGCACCAGCAGGAGCACGTCGCGGACCGGGATACGGGCCACGGCCCGGACCGCGAAACGGGGGCGGGCGGGGGCCGCGGCGGTGCTCGCCGTCCTCAGCGTCGCCGCCGCGACGGCCGGCTGCAAGGCGCAGGCCACCGGCAGCGCACCGGCGACCCCGTCGGCACCACCGCGGGCCACGGCCACCGACGACGACAAGCCCGCCTCCCGGCCGCCGTCGCCCGCCGCGTCGTCGCCGAAGGCCACCGCATCGCCCACGCCGAAGCCCGACCCGCAGGGCACGACGCTGATGGCGAGCGGTTCCGAGGGCAAGCGGGTGCGGGAACTCCAGGCCCGGCTGCGGCAGATCGGCCACTTCGACCGCAGCCCCACCGGCTACTACGGCACCGTCACGGTCGCCGCCGTCCAGTCCTTCCAGGGCAAGCGCGGCCTCTCCCGTACGGGCAGGGCGGACACCCTCACCTGGCAGAAGCTGCTCGGCATGACGCACGAGCCGACGGCTGCCGAGCTGAATCCGCCGACCACCCGGCCGGTCGCCAAGCCGGACAAGCGCTGCATGACCGGCCGGGTCCTCTGCATCAGCAAGAACAGCCGGACGCTGTCCTGGATGATCGACGGCCGCGTCGTGTCGTCGATGGACGTCCGCTTCGGCTCCCAGTACACGCCGACGCGTGAGGGCACCTTCTCGGTCTACTGGAAGTCCCGCCACCACGTGTCGACGATCTATCACACGGCCATGCCGTACGCGATGTTCTTCAGCGGCGGCCAGGCGGTGCACTACTCGGCGGACTTCGCGGCCCGCGGCTACAACGGCGCCTCGCACGGCTGCGTCAATGTCCGGGACGAGGGAAAGATCGCCTCGCTCTTCGCCCAGGTGAAGAACGGCGACAAGGTCGTGGTCTACGGATAGGGCCGAGAGGGCGGTCGGGGCCGACGGGCCGAGCGGCCGGAGGAGAAGGGGCGCGGACGGGACCGGGGGAACGTGTCCCGCCCGCGCCATGTGCGCTGAGCCGTAGGTACGGGGGGAACCCCGGCTCTGTGCGCTGCCGATGACCAGTCGGCTCACTCAGTACTGCGTCACGGGCTCGAAAAACGTCACACCTGTCGGTGAAGGGCCGAAAAAAGCCTGCCGCACTCGGCTGCGCTCAGCTCGGTGAACCGGCGCCGACGCCGGGGGGCCGGGCCGAGGGGGTCAAGGAGACCGGGACCGAGGGAAGCCGCACACCGTTGGTGAACCGGGCCGACGAAGGCGCGCCGGAGCCGCTGCTCGGGTTCGAGTTGTCGTCGCCCTGCTCCTCGTCGTCGCCGTCGTCGCCCTGGTTGTTCTGGCCCTGCTCGGATCTCTCGATCAGGCGGTCGCAGTACCGGTCCAGGTTGCGGGCCCCCTTCGCCAACGCTTCGAGCATGCGTCTGCGGTTCTCGTCCAGGGTGCCGTCGCGGTAGTCGCGGCAGGCCTTGAGCGCCTTGGCGTACCACTCGCCGGAGCTGTCGTTCCCGGAGTTCTCGGGCCGCTTGCCGTTCTCGGCGCTGCCCGCGGAGCCGGTCGCGGCGCCACCGGGCTTCCGGTTGCCGCCGCCCCGCTCCTTCGCCTCGCCCGATCTGCCGGGGTCCGGGTGACCGGTCGGGGCGGAGGGATCCGCGGGGGGCTTGGTGCTGCCCGTCCCCGGGGAGGCGGACGACGGTGGCTGCGGGGTCTCGTCCGAGGTGAGCCCGGAACCCAGCTCCTCGGGCGTCGCCGCGGCCGAGACGGAGGACGCGGGCAGGGGGGTGTTCCCGCCGAACGGTCCGGGCAGCATCCCGGTCCCCGCCGCCACGGCCACCCCGCCGAGCGCACAGCCCGCGAGGGAGGCGACCAGGCCGAAGCGGACGGGTCTGCTCCAGCGCGCGGAGCGGGTACGGCCGGAGACTGCGGACGGGGCGGCGGCAGCCCCGATCCGTACCGGGTCGAGCGCCTCGGCACCGGCCGCCCGGCCCTCCGCGGCGGCCCTCGGCTGCGCGTTCGCCCGTGTCCTCGTACGCGCGGAGTGGCCGGCGGTGCGGAAGGCGGCGAGCGCCGCGGCCTCGCCGGGCAGTTCGCCGGTGGCCGGGCGGGCGGACCGTGCGGCGGCGTCCAGCGCGGCCACGAGCCTCTCGGCGTCCGTGCACGATTGACCGGCGACGGGGTCGACCGGCTCGCCGCGGAGCAATCTCTCCGCGGCGTCCTTGTCAAGCCATTCGTACTGCTCGTCGGCCATCACATGTCCTTCTGCGTCCACGGACGCGAATGCGTCACACCGGCCGGCGCCGTCAGGCCGTTGCGGGCGGGGCGCTGGGCGGGCACCGCGTCGAGTTCCGCCGTCCGGCCCGCGCTCGGGTGCGGGGCGGCCGGATCCGCCGGATCCGCTGCGGGGTCACCGTCGCCGCCATCCGGGTCGGGACCGTCCGTACGCAGCAGCTCGGCCAGCCGTTTCAGGCCCCGGTGCGCCGCGGTGCGTACCGCCCCCGGACGCTTGCCCAGCGTCTGCGCGGCGCTCTTCGCGTCCAGGCCCACGACCACCCGCAGCACCACGGCCTCGGCCTGGTCCTGCGGCAGCTGGGCGATGAGCGACATCGTGCGGCCGGTGGCCAGGGCCTCCATCGCCTCGTCGGCGGTGTCGGACTCGGCCGGCCGCTCGGACAGTTCCGACTCGTCGCCGCCGATCGCGGGGCGCCTGCCGCGCATCCGCAGATGGTCCAGCGCACGGTTGCGGGCTATGCGCGCCGCCCAGCCGCGGAAGCGGTCGGCGTCGCCGCTGAACCGGTCGAGGTCACGGGCTATCTGCAGCCAGGACTCGGACGCCACGTCCTCGGCGTCCGGCTCCCCCACCAATGTCCTTATGTAGCCCAGCAGTCGCGGCTGTACAGCGCGGTACACAGTACGGAAGGCGTCCTCGTCCCCGTCCTGCGCCGCGAGTACCGCGGCAGTGAGCTCCGCGTCGTCCCCCAGCACTCCCTCAACCTGCCCTGCTGTCCCGAATCGCAGCTGGTCATCACTGCCGCGCCACCCTGCGCGACTCAGCACGCTACGTCCTCGTCGGTGGTCACGTCCATGTCTTGTACAACTCGCAACATTCCTTGGACACGGGTCGGTGTGACAGAAACCGCAGTGACGGCGCTGAGAGGAGTACGGGGTCGTCCTACGGCCCCGCGGAAGACGACCGGGGCCTCTCCTGTGGGGGGTGGCGGCCCCGGTCGTCCTCGTTACCCGGCGCGGTCCGCGTCACCCGGCGTGATCCGCCGCCGGAGCCGGCCCCCGGTCACCGGCCGGTTCCGGACCCTGCCCCCGCCCGCGCGCCCGGCGCGAGACCGCCGCGCGCAGCACCCGCTGCCCCTCCGCCGAGACGTCCAGCACCTGGCGCAGCCCGGCGCCCGCCGCCGAGGAGCCGGCGGTCTCCGCCAGCAGCTCCAGGATCCGGATCTGTCTGCGCAGCTCCCCGGCCGGCAACGGACCGGCCCCGTCCAAATCGTCCTCCCGGCAGCGCCGCACCGTCTCCGCACCGGCGGCCGACGCGGTGGCCGGACCGAGGTGGACCTCCAGGGCCAGCAGCGAGCACGCGTCGGCCCACTCCCGCAGCCCCGGCGCCGCCCGGTCCACGGGCGCCTCGTCCAGCAGCTTCCGGATCCGCGGGGCCGCGCCCTGCTCGTCGGCCGCGGCGTCCAGCGCCGCCCGGACCTCCGCGAGGCGGTCCGGCCAGACCGACGCGTCCGCGCACCCCGCCCAGAGCGGACGGAGCGGATCCGGATCCGCTCCGTCCAGGGGCTGCGGCAGGCAGCGGTCGAGGCAGGCGACCGCGCTCGCGGCGAGCCCCCGCTCGTCGGCGGCGGCGATCAGTTCCAGCAGGCTCATCGGCGTCTCCCGTCGGCACGCCCCCGTCCGCGCACACATGGGGACGAGGCGCTTCCTGTACCGCGTTCAGCGCCGATTGGCTCAAAACCGTCACTACGGAGGGCCGAATTGCATCGCTCAGTGGGCGCGGCCCGCCGCACCCTGGGTGCCCAGCGGATACCCCCCGAGGGCCGCCCGCTCCCCCTGCATCCGGGTCAGCCTGCGCACGAAGAGGATGGCGAACACCGCGGCCACGATGTCGAAGGCGTCGGTCGCGGCCACCAGGCCCGCCGTGTCCACGAGCTCCTGCGGCTGCTCGGCCTTCCAGGACCGCCGTGCCGCGTACTGGGAGGTGACCAGCGAGCAGACCCAGGTACCCCACCACAGGTTCATCACGGTGCCCGGTACCGAGCGCCAACTGCCGTCGGTGTTGGTCTGGGCGCTCGCGGTCCAGATGCCGCCCGCGATCCGGCGCGGCAGCACCAGGTTGGCGACCGGGACGAACCAGGCGCCGACGGCCCAGCCGGGCCGCATCGGCTGCATGCTCGGGTCGAACACCTCGGCGTTGAGCCGTACCCGCCGGAACCAGATGATGAAGACGACCGCGGTGGCCAGGCTCGCGAGGGTCTGCAGCACGCCCGCCGCCCCGGACAGATTGTCCGCGAGGGTCGCCTCCGCCTCGTCGTACGTCGCGAAGTCGTCCGTCATTCCGGCCACCAGCACCCGGCGGACGTTCATACCCGCCGCCACGGCGAGCAGATCCGCCACGGCGACGACCGTCAGCAGCACGACGACGGCCTTCGCGAGCCCTTCGGGCGAACGCAGGTACTGCTGCGGAGCGAAGAAGGCCGGGGCCGGCGGCATCGGGGCCGCCGCCCCGGCCGGACCGGCACAGAGCAGGCAGCGTCCGTCGTCGGTGACCGGAGGTCTGAGACGGCAGGTGGAGCACAGCATGAAGTGGAACCCCCAGGATTCTGAGCGCGCACGCGAGAACGCGCGCCCCTCCCCGGAACGCGCGGCATGCGGAACCTAACCCCACGCCACCCGGCTGTCCACGGGAATGCGGCTCAGCCCGCCCCGTCGATCCGTGCGGCCAGTGCCCGGAACCGGTCCCAGCTCAGCGCCGGCTTGCCCGGAACCCACAGCTTCTGGGCGGTCGCGCGCAACGGCATCCGGATGCCCTGCGCCACCTGCGCCGGGGTCTGTGCCCGCGGGAGGTCGCCCCAGACCGCGAACCGGCCTCCGAGGATCTGGCCGGAGTAGCGCGCCGGGACCGGCCGGGTGCCGCGCAGGACGAGCGGGGTCCACTGTTCGTAGATCCGCCGGCCCGTCGGGTAGACGAACTGATTGGGCTGGCCGAGCACGTAATAGAGGAACTCGTCGTTGAGGTTCACCACGCGCCGTCCCTCGCGCAGATACTCCTCCGGCTGCCGGGCGCCGTACTCCTTGCCCGTCCAGTACTCGACCTCGATGTCCTTGTCGGCGTGGACGGTGCCGTCCCGGAAGAAGCCGTCGTTCCACGCCTTGGGCCGTTTGCCGTGCGGCCGCACCACCGCCGCGCGGTCGTTCAGCCAGCCGGTCGCCAGGTCCTTGATGCCGGCCCCTGCTCCGTACTTCTGCTGGGCGGCACGCTGGAGCTGCGGATACGAGGCGGCCGGGTCGCGCGCCATCAGCGCGAGGTACTCGTCGGCGCCCAGATGCCAGTACGCACCGCCGAACAGCTCGGTGTACTCGCGCAGGAGTTCGTCGATGAGTTTGGCCGAGCCCGGGTTGGAGATGTCGAGCGACCCGGGCGAGGGGGTGCCCGACACATTGCGCAGCTGGAGGTCGGGGTGAGCCCGCAGCACCGCGCCGAGATGCCCCGGGGAGTCGATCTCCGGCACGACCTCGATGTGCAGCCGGCCCGCGAGGCCGAGGATCGACCGCACCTCCGCCTTGGTGAGGTGCTCCGGCGACACCACCTCGGGGTGGGTGTCGGACTGGATGCGGAAGGCCTGGTCGTCGGAGAAGTGCAGGCCGAGCTGGTTGAGCTTGAGGTCGGCCATCTCGCGCAGCCGGTCCTCGATCCAGGCGGCGGTGTAGTGCTTGCGCGCGATGTCGAGGTTGAGGCCGCGCTGCGGCCGGTCGGGGCGGTCGCGCACCTCGCCCTCCGGCATCCCGCCGTCGGCGCGCACCGACTGCTTCAGCGTGCGGGTCCCGTAGAAGACACCGGCCTGGTCGGGTCCGGTGATCGTGACCCGCCCGTCGTGGACGTCGAGGGTGTACGACTCGGGGGCGCCCTTGCCCGGGGCGAGGGCCAGCTCCACATCGCCGGCGCGGGCGGGGACGTCGCCCCGGTAGTGGATCTTCAGCTCCTTGGCCAGCAGCTGCCCTTCGTCCGCGAGCGTCCCGCTGGCGCCGGCGACGACGACCCCGCCGTCCGGGCCGGGGCGCCAGCCGGGCCCGCGGGCCGCGATGTGCTCCCGTACGGCGGGGATGGTGCGCGGGGCGGTGGAGAGCGGATAGCTCCGGGTCGGCGAGGGGGCGGCCGAGGAGGGCGCGGGGGTGCGGGCGTTCGACGACTGACCGGCGAGTCCGCTGTCGGAGCCTTCCGGCCAGACGACGACGGCGATCGTCGCGGCGGCCGCCGCGGTGAGGACCGCACCGGCCACGAGAGCGCCATGTGAGGGCGACATCGGTCAGAAACCTCCGTTATTTACGGAAAAAGAGGCAGAAGCAGGGAGACGGCCGGGCATTCTCCTTGGATTACGGTTCATCGGGCGATCCGAAACTCTCCCGTCCGGGTGAAGTTCGCGCATCCGTCGGACGTCTGTTGCCCCGCCTCGCTAGCTTTGAGGCACATTCGTCTCTCCCTTCACCCTGCATCTGCCCTGGTCCCATCCGTCCCTTCCCGCTCCAGGGTCACAGATGCCGTTGATTCGAGGAGCCCCACGCTGTCCAGGTCCAGCGAGTCCCACGCCGGCCTCCCGGAGCCTCTGCGACGACCGGCCACCCGGACGGCCGTACCCGTCCAGAGTTCCGCCGCCGCGCAGGTCCCGGCCCACGCCCAGGGCCTCGACCGCTTCAACTCCGCGCCGCCCGCCGAGGCCGAGGCCGCCCTGCTGGACTGCTGCGGCAGCCGCCGCTGGGCGCAGCGGCTGACCGCCCACCGCCCCTATCCCGACCTGGACGCGCTGCTGGCCGCGGCCGACGAGGCGGGCTACGACCTGGCCCCGGCGGACCTCGCCGAGGCGCTCGCCACCGAGCTCTCCCCCGGTCTGCACCACGCCGCGCCGCACTCCGCCCATCTGGCGCTGCGGGCCGCGCACGCCGCGTACGAGAGCCGCTTCGGCCATGTCTTCGTGATCTGCCTGGACGGCTTCGGACCGGCCGAACAGCCGGACCAGGTGCTCGCCGGGATCCGGGCCCGGCTGGGCCACGATCCCGACCAGGAGCGGGTGGTCACCGCGGACGAGATGCGCCGACTCGCCCGGGGCCGCATCATCGAGCTGGTATCGGGTTCATAACGGAACGGGTTCGGCCGAGACGGCCAGCAGCCTTTTCTAGCCCGTCCGTGCCTGTTTGATTGCCACTTTGATCACACCGTGGGCCCCCGCGCGAACGAACCGACAAACCGTCGCTACGATGGCCGGGGCCGGTGGACCGTACCCGGCCGGGTCAGACCGACAGTCAAGCCGGCCGACCCCAATCCCCGCTCCCGGAGGGTTCTTCCGTGCCGGCTGGAACGCTGTACCGCGGCCGGGAAGGCATGTGGTCCTGGGTGGCTCATCGAGTCACCGGTGTCCTCATTTTCTTCTTCCTGTTCGTACACGTCCTGGACACCGCTCTCGTCCGCGTCTCCCCCGAGGCCTACGACGAGGTCGTGGCCACGTACAAGACGCCGATCGTCGCGCTCCTCGAATACGGCCTCGTGGCCGCGATTCTCTTCCACGCGCTGAACGGTCTCCGGATCGTCGCCGTGGACTTCTGGGCCAAGGGCCCGCGCTACCAGAAGCAGATGCTCTGGTCGGTCGTGGGTATCTGGGTCGTGCTGATGGTCGGGGCCCTGTACCCGGTCCTCGGCCACGCCGTACGCGAAGTATTCGGGAGCTGAGGCCAATGTCCACCGAGTCCTCCGCCGCGATCGGCTCCGTCGAGGGCGTCGGCCTGTACGACGTCGACAACCCGGCCCCGGTCATCGAGCCGCCGCGCAAGCGGACCGGCAAGACCCCCAAGGGTTCGCGCACCAACTTCGAGATGTACGCCTGGCTCTTCATGCGCCTGTCGGGCATCGTCCTGGTCGTCCTGGTCCTGGGCCACCTGCTGATCCAGCTGGTGCTGGACGGCGGCGTCTCCAAGATCGGCTTCGCCTTCGTGGCGGGCCGCTGGGCCTCGCCGTTCTGGCAGGTCTGGGACCTGGCGATGCTGTGGCTGGCCATGCTGCACGGCGCCAATGGTCTCCGTACGGTCATCAACGACTACGCCGAACGGGAGAACACCCGTTTCTGGCTGAAGATGCTGCTGTACACCGCCACGGTGTTCACCGTCCTGCTGGGCACGCTGGTGATCTTCACCTTCGACCCGAACATCCGCTAGGCGCCGGGCCAGAGGGACCAGAGGAAATCATGCAGATCCACAAGTACGACACCGTCATCGTCGGCGCCGGCGGCGCCGGCATGCGCGCGGCCATCGAGTCCACGAAGCGCAGCCGTACCGCCGTGCTCACGAAGCTCTACCCCACCCGCTCCCACACGGGCGCCGCGCAGGGCGGCATGGCCGCCGCGCTGGCCAACGTGGAGGAGGACAACTGGGAGTGGCACACCTTCGACACCGTCAAGGGCGGTGACTACCTGGTCGACCAGGACGCCGCCGAGATTCTGGCGAAGGAGGCCATCGACGCCGTCCTCGACCTGGAGAAGATGGGCCTGCCGTTCAACCGGACGCCCGAGGGCCGGATCGACCAGCGCCGCTTCGGCGGTCACACCCGCAGCCACGGCGAGGCCCCGGTCCGCCGGTCCTGCTACGCCGCGGACCGCACCGGCCACATGATCCTCCAGACGCTGTACCAGAACTGCGTCAAGGAGGGCGTGGAGTTCTTCAACGAGTTCTACGTCCTGGACCAGCTGCTCCAGGAGGACCCCGAGACCGGGCTGAAGAAGTCAGCAGGAGTCGTCGCGTACGAGCTGGCGACCGGCGAGATCCACGTCTTCCAGGCGAAGTCGGTCATCTACGCCTCCGGCGGCACCGGCAAGTTCTTCAAGGTGACGTCCAACGCGCACACCCTGACCGGTGACGGCCAGGCTGCCTGCTACCGGCGCGGGCTGCCGCTGGAGGACATGGAGTTCTTCCAGTTCCACCCGACGGGCATCTGGCGCATGGGCATCCTGCTGACGGAGGGCGCCCGCGGTGAGGGCGGCATCCTCCGCAACAAGGACGGCGAGCGCTTCATGGAGAAGTACGCGCCGGTCATGAAGGACCTCGCGTCCCGTGACGTCGTGTCCCGCTCCATCTACACGGAGATCCGTGAGGGCCGCGGCTGCGGTCCCGAGGGCGACCACGTCTACCTCGACCTCACGCACCTGCCGCCGGAGCAGCTGGACGCCAAGCTCCCGGACATCACCGAGTTCGCGCGTACGTACCTCGGTATCGAGCCCTACACGGACCCGATCCCGATCCAGCCGACCGCGCACTACGCCATGGGTGGCATCCCGACCAACGTCGAGGGCGAGGTGCTGGCCGACAACACCACCGTCGTCCCGGGCCTGTACGCCGCCGGCGAGGTCGCGTGCGTCTCGGTGCACGGCGCCAACCGCCTCGGCACCAACTCGCTGCTCGACATCAACGTCTTCGGACGCCGCTCGGGCATCGGTGCCGCCGAGTACGCCGTGAAGAACGACTTCGTCGAGCTTCCCGAGAACCCGGCGCAGATGGTCGAGGAGCAGATCGAGCGGCTGCGCAACTCGACGGGCACCGAGCGGGTCGCGACGATCCGTCAGGAGCTGCAGGAGTGCATGGACGCCAATGTGATGGTGTTCCGCACCGAGCAGACCATCAAGACCGCCGTCGACAAGATCGCCGAGCTACGCAAGCGCTACCTCGATGTGTCCATCCAGGACAAGGGCAAGCGGTTCAACACGGACCTCCTGGAGGCCGTCGAGCTGGGCAACCTGCTCGACCTGGCCGAGGTCATGGCGACCTCCGCGCTGGCCCGCAAGGAGTCCCGCGGCGGTCACTACCGCGAGGACTACCCGAACCGCGACGACGTCAACTTCATGCGCCACACCATGGCGTACCGCGAGGTCTCGGCCGACGGCACCGAGTCGATCCGGCTCGACTACAAGCCGGTCGTCCAGACCCGCTACCAGCCGATGGAGCGTAAGTACTGATGGCAACCCCGATTCTGGACAAGGTCGAGGCCGAGTCCACCGCCTCCCCGTACATCACGGTCACCCTCCGGATCCGCCGCTTCAACCCCGAGGTCTCCGACGAGGTCCAGTGGCAGGACTTCCAGATCTCGATCGACCCGAAGGAGCGTGTGCTCGACGCCCTTCACAAGATCAAGTGGGAGACGGACGGCACCCTGACCTTCCGTCGCTCCTGCGCGCACGGCATCTGCGGCTCCGACGCGATGCGGATCAACGGCAAGAACAGGCTCGCCTGCAAGACGCTGATCAAGGACATCAACCCGGAGAAGCCGATCACGGTCGAGGCCATCAAGGGCCTCACGGTCCTCAAGGACCTCGTGGTCGACATGGACCCGTTCTTCCAGGCGTACCGCGATGTCATGCCCTTCCTCATCACCAAGGGGAACGAGCCGACCCGTGAGCGGCTGCAGTCCGCCGAGGACCGCGAGCGCTTCGACGACACCACCAAGTGCATCCTCTGCGCCGCGTGCACGTCCTCGTGCCCGGTGTTCTGGAACGACGGCCAGTACTTCGGCCCGGCGGCGATCGTCAACGCGCACCGCTTCATCTTCGACTCGCGCGACGAGGGCGGCGAGCAGCGCCTGGAGATCCTCAACGACCGTGACGGTGTGTGGCGTTGCCGCACCACCTTCAACTGCACGGACGCCTGCCCCCGTGGCATCGAGGTCACCAAGGCGATCCAGGAGGTCAAGCGGGCGCTGATCACGCGCCGCTTCTGACCGCCACCGGCGCTTCGGACGCATCCGGGCCCCGTTCTCCGCAGGAACTCTGCGGAGAACGGGGCCTCTTGCTGCGCCGTCCGGGTCCGGACGGTACGGTCATGCGGAACCGGGCACCGGTTCGCCGCCACCGGCGCAGCAGGGCCCGGTGCGCGCAGGCTTGATCGAGAGCGGGGAACGTTGAGCGATCCGAATCCGTACGCGGACGACTCATACAAGTGGGGGCCGGCGCCCCAGCAGCCGGGCAGTCCGCCCACCGTCGCGGGCGGCGCGGGACACCCCGGGCCGGGCGGCGCCCCGGCGTACGGCTACCCTCAGCCGCTGCCCGAGTCCGCGGTCCAGCCCGGTCCCGGCTACGGCTACCCCCAGGGCGTCGCGGCCCAGCCGACCATGCCCGGTCACGGCTTCCCGCAGCAGCCGGGCGGCCAGCCCGGGGCCGGTATGCCGGTCCTGGTGTTCGGTGACATCGCCGTCATGCAGGACCAGATCGTGACTCCGGCCGGTCCGATGCCGCTCAAGGGCGCGGTGTGGACGGCCACGGATCTGACCCGCACCGAGGAGAAGATCCCGACGGTGGCGATCGTGCTCGCGATCGTCTTCGCGCTGTTCTGTCTGGTCGGTCTGCTGTTCCTCCTGATGAAGGAGAAGCAGACGACCGGCTTCGTCCAGGTCTCGGTGACCAGCGGCGGGCGGCACCACTCGACGATGATCCCGGCGGTCGGCCCGGACACCTTCCCCATGGTGACGGCGCAGCTCAACACGGCTCGTGCGATGAGCATCTGACGGTCATTCACGACCCCGACGAGCTGCGGGCGGAGCCGGCCGACCACGCCGTCACCGGCTCCGACGGCGCGGCAGGCGGCGCCGACAGCACCCGAGCAGCCGCTGAGCGCCCGGGGCTCAGTCCCAGTCGGCGTTGCCCCGGTCCTCGGCGACCACCATGACGCGCCGCAACATGTCGTTGAGCAGCCTGCGTTCGTCCTGGTCGAGGACGCCGAGCAGTCGGTACTCCTCGTGGCCGAGGACGTCCATCGCACCCAGCCAGGTCGAGCGGCCCTCGTCGGTGAGTTCCACGTCGACCCGTCGGCGGTCGGTGGTGGAGGGCGTGCGGCGGACGAAGCCGCGCCGTTCGAGTGCGTCCAGCCGACCGGTGACGGAGGCGGGCGCGAGGTCCAGGTCGGCGGCGAGTTCGGAGGGGGCCGCCTTCCCGCCGCGTCCGGCCAGTTTGTGGAGCGTGTCGAACTCCTGGCGGTCCAGGTCGAAGTCGACCAGCGACTGTTCGCGTACCCGGCGCAGATGGACGGAGAGTTTCTTCATGCGGGTCACCGCGCCCTCGATATCGGGGTCGAGGCCGGGAAGGACGGGCTTCCAGCGCTCCACATGTCCGTCGGTCCAGTCACGTCGCTCCATGGGGAAAGCGTACGCCGGGCCTCCAGCCACACTTCGGAACCTGATATTTCGTTGACGAATAGTTCGGTACCGAAATAGATTCTCGTGCATGCCGCACCCCTTGCGCACGCGCGCCTTCCGCCTGCTCTTCATCGGCCGCACCCTCTCGCTCCTCGGTGACGCCGTCATCCCCACCGCCCTCTCCCTGGCCGTCTACCTGGCCACCGGCTCGACCGGGGCGCTCGCCCTCGTCCTGGGCTGCGCGATGGTCCCCAAGCTGCTCCTGCTGCCGCTGGGCGGCGTTGTGGGCGACCGTTTCAACGCCCGCACGGTCGCGCTCACCACGGATCTCGTACGGTGCGCGACCCAGCTCTTCGTCGGCGCGGAGCTGCTCGGCGGCTCCCCCGCGCTCTGGCAGATCGCGCTCGCCGAGGCGATCGGCGGCGCCGCCGGGGCGTTCGCGATGCCGACCGTGTCGCCGCTGATCCGCGGCACCGTGGCGGAGTCCGGGCTGCTGCGCGCCAACTCCCTGATGGCGGTCGTCGCCAGCGCCACCCGGCTCGGCGGGCCGGCCCTCGCCGGTGCGCTGATCCTCACCGCGGGTGCGGGCTGGGCCTTCGTGCTGGACGGCGCCAGTTTCGCGGTGAGCGCCGCACTGCTGTCCGCCGTCGAGGTCCGGCACGTCCCCATCCCCCGGCGTTCGCTGCTCACCGACCTCAAGGAGGGCTGGAGCGAGGTCCGCAGCCGTGACTGGTACTGGACGAGCCTGATCGCGCACGCCGTCTGGAACGGCGCGGCAGCCGTCCTGATGACGGTCGGCCCGGCACTCTTCGTCCGGGAGCTGGGCGGCAAGGGCGTCTGGGTCGCCCTGCTCCAGACCGGCGCGGTGGGCCTGCTCCTCGGCTCCCTGCTGGCCGGCCGGGCCCGCCCCCGCCGCCCGATCCTGGTGGCCAACCTGGGCCTCGCCAGTTACGCCCTGCCACTCGGCCTGCTGGCCGCCCACGCGCCCGTCGGGCTCACCATCGCCGCGTACGGCGTCGCCCAGGCGGGGCTCGGCTTCCTCGGCCCGGTCTGGGAGACCTCGGTCCAGTCCGCCGTACCGGCACACGCGCTGGCCCGGGTGACCTCGTACGACTGGCTGCTCTCCCTCGGCGCGATGCCGCTCGGCTACGCCCTGGCCCCGCTCGCCGCCTCGGCCTGGGGCGCCGAAGTACCCCTGGCCATCGCCGCGGTGGCGGTCGGCGCGGCCTGCCTGGGGACGGCGGCGGTGCCGGGCGTACGGCGCTTCGGGGCACCCGGCAAGCAGCCGGAACAAGCCGCCGGAGCCCCGGCTTGAACATGTTCAAATACGGGTCTACAGTCCATGACAACAGCTTTTGAACGCGTTCAAGGGAGGGTGGGGCATGGACCTCACTGTTGTCGCGTATGTCATCTACCTGCTGATCAGCGTGGCGCTGACCGTCTGGGTCGCGCGCACGCTCAGCCGCAACGGCAAGGTGTTCCTCGCCGATGTGCTGCACGGGAACGAGAAGCTCGCCGATGCCGTCAACCATCTGCTGGTGGTCGGCTTCTACCTGGTCAACCTGGGCTTCGTCACCCTCTACCTGAGGAACTCCGACGGCGTCGCCGACGCCCGCGGGCTCTTCGAGGCGCTGTCGGTGAAGCTCGGCGTCGTCCTGCTCGTCCTCGGCGTGCTGCACCTCGGCAATGTCTATGTGCTCAACAAGATCCGCCGCCGCGGTCTGATGGAGCGTGAGCAGATCCCGCCGGTGGCCCCGCAGGGCTGGACGGGACCGGGCCACGGCCCGTGGGCGGCGCCCGCCCCGAGGGCCTGAGCGCCGTGCCGGACGGACCCGGCGGGCAGCGGCTCGCCGTCGAACGCCTCACGGTGCTGTACGACGCGCGGTGCCCGCTCTGCCGCCATCTGCGGCAGTGGCTGATGAAGCAGCGTCAGCTCGTCCCGCTCGACCTCGTCCCGGCGGCCTCCGAGGAGGCGCGCCGCCGCTTCCCCGGGCTCGACCACGCCGGAACCCTGGACGAGATCACGGTGGTCGGCGACCGGGGGCAGCTCTACCGCGGGACCTCCGCGTGGATCGTCTGCCTCTGGGCGCTGGCCGAGCACCGTCCCCGGGCGCACTGGCTGACCACCCCGGCGGGCCGCCCGTTCGCCCGCGCCACCGTGCTCGCCGCCGCGAAGTACCGGTCCCTGACCGCTCCGCCGTGCGGCGAGCGGGGCGGGGACGGTGCCTGTACGGTCCCCGGATCCGAGGGCTGACCCCGACGGATACCCTCGGGACTGTGGTGAAGGAAGCGAAGGACGTGAAGGAAGTCAAGGCTCCCAAGAGCGAGCAGACCCGCACACTCATCCTCGAAACGGCGCTCCGGCTCTTCCAGGAGCGCGGCTACGACAGGACGACGATGCGGGCCATCGCCCAGGAGGCCGGCGTCTCCGTGGGGAACGCCTACTACTACTTCACGAACAAGGAGCACCTCGTCCAGGGCTTCTACGACCGGCTCGCCGCCGAGCACGCGGCGGCCGTGCAGCCGGTCCTGGACGGCGACCGGGACCTGGCGGTGCGCATGCGCGGGGTCCTGCTCACCTGGCTGGACGTGGCGGAGCCGTACCACCGCTTCGCCGCCCAGTTCTTCAAGAACGCCGCCGACCCGGAGAGCCCGCTCAGCCCGTTCTCGGCGGAGTCGGTCGCGGCCCGCGAGGCGGCGATCTCCATCCACCGGCGGTGCCTGGCCGGATCCGACACCAAGACCGACCCCGAACTGGCGGAGCTGCTGCCGCAGTTGATGTGGCTGATGCAGATGGGCCTGGTGCTGTACTGGGTGTACGACCGGACGGAGCACACCGAACGCAGCCGCCGCCT
Source organism: Streptomyces sp. NPDC006510 (assembly GCF_040611955.1). Classification (NCBI taxonomy): domain Bacteria; kingdom Bacillati; phylum Actinomycetota; class Actinomycetes; order Kitasatosporales; family Streptomycetaceae; genus Streptomyces; species Streptomyces sp. NPDC006510. The sequence goes on from NZ_JBEXPH010000003.1 coordinate 81,426, forward strand.
GGTCGAGCGCTCCGCCCCGATCGGTGCCCGCGCCATCGCGCTCTCCCGGTTCCGGGTGCTGCGGCCGCTGGTGCGGCAGGTTCACGAGGTGCTGGAGGAGTTCCTGCCCGGCACCGCGAAGCCGCGGAGCCGGGACCGGTCCGGCGGTTCGGGGCCGGACAGGCCCTGACAGGACGAAGGGACGGCCGTCCGGCTGTGCCGGCCGACCGCCCCGCATCCTGTCCGGCGGACCGTCAGATCCGCTTCAGTTCCCAGAGCCGCCAGAGGCCGGTGCCGTCCGAGAGGTACTGCGAACCGGAGACGTCCGTCGTGCTGACCACGTAGTCCTTCTTCTGCCACAGCGGGACCAGCGGCACGTCCTCGCCGACCTGCGCCTGGAGCTCCTTGAAGTCGGCCGAGGTGCGCCCGCGGTCGCCGTACTGGAGCGTGGAGCTGATCAGGCTGTCCACCTTCTTGCTGGAGTAGCCGTTGTGGAGGCTGTTGTTGCGGCCGACCAGCGGCTGGCTGAAGGTGTCCGGGTCCGGGTAGTCGGGGAGCCAGCCGATCGTGTACGCGTCGTACTTGCCGGCCGCGTACTCCTTCTGGAACTTCGTCCACTCGACGGACTTGACCGTGACCTTGAACAGCCCGTCGGCCTCCAGCTGGCGGCGGAGCTCCGCGGTCTCCTTCGCGTACGTCTCGTTGCCGCCGCGGTAGGCGAAGGTGATGGGCAGCGGCGTCTGGACGCCGGCTTCCTGCATCAGCTTCTTGGCGCGCGCGGAGTCGGGCGTGGGGTAGGCGTCGAAGAACGGTGTGCTGTGCCCGATGTAGCCCTGCGGGATCAGCGAGTAGAGCGGCTCGACCGTGCTCTTGTAGATGTCGGTCACCAGCGGCCCGCGGTCGATGGTCCAGGCGATGGCCTGCCGGACCTTCTTGTCGGCCAGCGGCGAACCCGGCCGGACGTTGAAGACGAGATTGCGGATCTCGGCGCTCTCCGCCTCGGTGACGCGCAGGTCGGGGTCGCCGGGGTTCAGCTCGGCGAGCGTGGCCGGCGGCAGTTCGCGGTGGGTGACGTCGAGCTGCTTGGCCTTCCAGGCGGCCTGGAGCTCGCTGGACTTCTCGTAGTAGTGCACGGTGACCGGGACACCGGTCCTGCTCAGCGCGCCCTGGTACCGGGTGTTGGGGATCAGCTCCGCCATCTCGCCCGGCCGGTAGGACTTCAGGACGTACGGCCCCGAGCCTTCGGCCGTGTTCCCCGCGCGGAGCTTGTTCGGCGGGTACGACTCGCGGTCGACGATCGAACCGGCTCCGGTGGCGAGCTTCTGCGGGAAGGTCGCGTCACGCGCGGAGAGGTTGAACGTGATGGTGCGGCCGTCGGCCACCACGTTCTTGAGGCTCGGGAACAGCACCCACGGACCGACGTCCGTCTTGATGCTGATCATGCGCTCGATGGAGTACTTGACGTCCTCGGCCGTGATCTTCCGGCCGCTGGAGAAGGTCAGGTCGTCGCGCAGTTTGCACTGGTACGTCTGGAGCTTCTGGCCTATGAACCCGCAGCTCTCGGCCGCGTCGGGTTCGGGGACGGTCGCCCCGGACTTGAACGTCAGGAGCGACTGGTAGATGTTGCTGTACATCGCCCAGGAACCCGCGTCGTACGCACCCGCCGGGTCGAGCGAGGTGACCACGTCCGTCGTGCCGACCGCGATCGGGTCCTTGTTCGCCTCGTCGGAGGGAAGCAACTGCCAGGCGACGACGCCTGCGATAGCCAAAACCGCGAGAATCGCGAGAATCCGTAGCCGGATCGACCGCATTGACGTGCTCTCCCTTACCAGCCCCACCTCGGCGTTGCGCTCAGATACGCACATCACCGCATGCTCGCGCTCAGCCAATCACACGATTTTCACATCTGGAAGAGGAAAACTGTGACTCATAGCCTTTTGTTCGACAGTTGAAACCTTGGGTGCACTTGGTCGTCCGAAACCTGTCGTCGACGGAGCGTCACGCCTGCAGGGAGGCGAGCTCCACGACGGTGATGTCGGACGGCGCGCCGACCCGCACGGGCGGGCCCCAGGCGCCCGCGCCCCGCGAGACGTACAGCTGGGTGTCGCCGTACCGGTCGAGCCCGGCGCCCGTGGGGTTGGCCAGATCCGCGATGAAGTTCCCCGGCCAGAGCTGGCCGCCGTGGGTGTGGCCGGAGAGCTGGAGATCGACGCCGTGGGCGACGGCGTCGTGGATGACCACGGGCTGATGGGCCAGGAGAACGGCGGCGCGCTTACGGTCCCGGTCGCCGAGCGCGCGGGCGAAATCGGGCCCCTGTCCCTCGCTCTCCCCGGCGATGTCATTGACGCCGGCAAGATCGAATCCACTGATCTCGACCCGGGCGTTCTCCAGCGGATGAAGATCCAACTCCCTTACCTGGTCGATCCATTGGGCGGCGCCGGAGTAGTACTCGTGATTGCCGGTGACGAAGAAATTCCCCTGCCGGCCCTTCAGCAGGGCGAGCGGCTCCGCGGCCGGCCCGAGGTCGGCGACGGTTCCGTCGACGAGATCCCCGACGACGGCGACCAGATCCGGCTGGGTCCGGTTGATCGTGTCGACGATCCGCCGGGTGTGGGCGCGGCCGAGGATCGGGCCGAGGTGGATGTCGCTGACGACGGCGATCCGGAAGCCGTGCGCGGAGCGGGGCAGCTTGGCGAGCGGGACGGTGATCCGCTTGACCCGTGGTCCGCGGAGCACCCCGTAGGTGCCGTAACCGACCGTACCGAGCCCTGCGACGGCGGCGGCCCCGCCGACGGCACGGGCGACGAACAGCCGGCGCGAGGGGGCGTCGGGACGGTGCGGGGCGGGGGCGTCGGCGACGAGGGTGCCGGGGGCGGCGGCGGAAGCCGCTGGGGCGGAGGGCTGCGTACCCGAGGGGAGGTTCAGGCGGTTTGCGCCACCTGCCGGATCTGTTGCGGATGCGCCATCCCCTGACGTCGCGTCCGCCGGTCGCGCCGCGCGGCGCGCGAGCACCCGGCGCAGCACCGGCCGTACCGCCTCCCCCACCAGCAGAGCCAGCGTCAGGTACAGCACGGCGGCCAGCCAGAGATAGCCCGGCCAGGCCAGCACCCGCTGGAGCCAGAAGGGCGCACCCGCGCGGCCGGCGACCAGTGCGCCGACGCTCAGCAGCGGCAGGACGTACGCGGCCACCGTGCCGCAGCGGCGCAGGACGCCGCCCTCGGTCGTCGTGTCGGCGACGAGGCGGCGCCACAGATAGCGGTGCACGCCGGCGAAGAGCGCGAGCACCACGATCACCGTCAGCACGAAACCGGCCACCGCCACTTGTCCTCCCCCGCCCGCCGTACGTCCTGTTATGCGCGTTCGCGGCGCAAGGCCCTGACGCCACGGAACCCGATCACACCAACGGCCGTCCCCAGGAGAAAGGACGTGATGGCGAGCAGCAGATGCACCCAGAAGTACGCAGTCGGGTCACCCGCGTCGTCGAAGGCGAGTCCGCTGCCGTCCTTCCACAGGTTCTTGACGAAAGTGATCCAGATGAACCAGCTCCACACCCCGAAGGCGAGCAGGAACCAGGAGACGGGGCGGCTGAGCTTCATGGACCCAGTATCTCCGCCGCGCTCCGGCAAATCCGCCCGGGGTGGGCTGTCCTGGCGGTACGCCCGGCGGGTCAAGCCATCCGCACGCATTTTCATATCTACGCCCTGTACGTTTCCGACCGTGCCTGCTCTCAAAAAGACCGCACTGACGGTCATCGCTGCCGCCTTGTTGTCCACTTTTGTCGTCAGCCCGGCATCGGCAGACGACAAGGACACCTCCGACGACCGGCCGAAGCCGCCCGCGGACATGTCCAAGGTCGGTGGCGAACTGCTGGGCCGGACCGGCACGCAGGTCAAGCTGGGACCGGGCGCCCCGGTGCTGCCGAAGGACCTCACGGGCAGATCCTGGATCGTCGCGGACGCGGAGAGCGGCCAGGTCCTCGCCTCGCACAACCCGCACTGGCGGCTGCCTCCCGCCTCCACCCTGAAGATGCTCTTCGCGGACACGGTGATGCCCGCGCTCCAGCCGAAGACCATGAAGTACACCGTCAAGGACGAGGACCTCGCCGATCTCGGCGAGGGCAGCAGCCTGGTCGGCGTCAAGGAGGACCTCAGCTACACGGTCCACGACCTGTGGCTCGGGGTGTTCCTGCGGTCGGGCAACGACGCGGTGCATGTGCTGTCCGCGATGTACGGCGGCGTCCCCAAGACCGTCGACGCCATGCAGGCGCACGCCGAGGAGTTGCAGGCGCTCGACACGAACGTGGTGTCGCCCGACGGGTACGACGCGCCCGACCAGGTCTCCAGCGCGTACGACCTGACGCTGTTCGCCCGCAGCGGGCTGCAGAAGGCGGACTTCCGGGAGTACTGCTCGACGGCCGACGCGCAGTTCCCCGGCGCGAAGAAGGACGGCAAGCGCGAGAGTTTCGGCATCCAGAACACCAACCGGCTGCTCACCGGCGCGGACGGCGTCGACCCGTACAAGGGCATCGCGGGCGTCAAGAACGGCTACACCACGCACGCCGGAAACACCTTCACCGGTGTCGCCGAACGCAATGGCAAGGTGCTGCTCGTCACCGTCATGAACCCGTCGTCCGACGAGACCCACGCCGTCTACAAGGAGGCCGCCGGCCTCCTCGACTGGGGCTTCGACGCGAGCGGCAAGGTGACCCCGGTCGGCGAACTGGTGCCCCCGAAGTCCGCCGCCACCGGCACCGGATCCGGCAAGGGCCCCGCGGCCGCGCCGGGGAAGGACGAGGGCCGCAACGGCCCCGCGCGGTCCGCGAAGGCCGCCGCGGCCGAGGGCGGCGGCGGAGGCGTCGGGATCGCCCTGGGCATCGTCGCGGGCGTCCTGGTGCTGCTGGCCGGCGGGGTGTTCCTGGTCAACCGGCGCTGGCCGCTGCCGGACCTGGTGCGTCGCCTTCCTCGCCGCTGACGGCCCCGGACTCCGCCCCGGCGTCCTTGCTGCTCTGCGTCGCCGTCCAGGCGGCGCAGAACAGCAGCAGCTTCGCCGAGAAGTTGATCCACAGCAGCAGCGCGACCGGCACCCCGAAGGCGCCGTACATGCTCTTCGACGCCACGCCCTTCATATAGCTGCCGAGCAGCAGCTTGAGCAGTTCGAAGCCGATCGCGCCGATCGCCCCGGCGATCAGCAGGCTGCGCCGCGGCGGATCGACGCCGGGCAGCAGGGTCAGCAGATAGAGCAGCAGCAGGAAGTCGGCGAGCGCCGCCACGACCAGGGTGGCCACCTGTAGCAGCACACCGCCGGCGCCGTGGTCCGAGATGTTGAACAGGCCGGCCGTCCAGCCGACGGCGACGGAGCCGGCCGACGACACGGCCAGCGTCGCGAGCGCCGCCCCGCCGAGGCCGAACAGCAGCCCCGCGTCCTTGAGTTTGCGCAGGACCGGATTGCCCGGGTCCACACCGTCCAGGTCCCAGACGGCGCGCAGGCAGTCCCGCATCGAGCCGATCCAGCCGATACCGGTGAAGAGCAGCAGCGCACCGGCCACCACCCCCACCGTGCCCGCGTTGTTCACCAGGTTCTCGATGCCGAGCTGGTCGGAGATGCCCGGCACCTGCTCGGCGAGCTTGGCCTCGATCTTGTGGAGCTGCTCGGTGGAGAGCAGCGCGGCACCGATCGCCGCACCGACCGCGATCAACGGGAAGAGCGCCAGAAAACTGATGAAGGTGATCGCGGCGGCGAGCCTGGCCCAGTGGACCCGCTCCAGCGTCTCGTAGGAGCGCCAGACGTGCGTCACCATCAGCCGGGAGACGATCGGCCCGATGACGGGGAGGTTTTTCAGCCAGTCCATGACGTAGGACTACCCGTCCGGGCGCGGATAACCGGGACCGGCCCCCGGTGCCGTACGGGCTGACACTTCTTCAATCACCCATATCGGTGAGTGTTGTAACAAATACCTCGAAAGGGTTTTCTCTGGCGATACGGTCACCGTCATGTCTGTCGACACCGTGTCCCTGACCGGCTGGGGCCGCACCGCCCCGACGACCGCCCTGCGTTTCCGCCCCCGCTCGTACGAGGAGGCGGCGGCGACCGTACGCGGCTGCGGACCCCGCGGCTCCATCGCCCGGGGCCTCGGCCGGGCCCACGGCGACGCGGCGCAGAACGCGGGCGGCTCCGTCCTCGACATGACCGCGCTGAACCGGATCCGCACCATCGACGGCGGCGCCGGACGCGTGGTCTGCGACGCCGGGGTCAGCCTGGACCGGCTGATCGAAGTGCTGCTGCCGCTCGGCTGGTTCGTCCCCGTCACGCCCGCCACCCGCTACGTCACCGTGGGCGGCGCGATCGGTGCCGACATCCACGGTCACAACCAGCACGTCGCCGGTTCCTTCTCCCGGCACGTCCAGGAGCTGGAGCTGCTGACCGCCGGGGGCGAGATCCGTACGGTCCGGCCCGGCACGGCTCTCTTCGACGCGACCGCGGGCGGCCTCGGCCTGACGGGTGTGATCCTCTCGGCCACGCTCCGGTGCCACCGCGTCACCAGCTCGTGGATGTCGGTCGACACCGAGCGCACCGTCGATCTGGACGACCTGCTGGAACGGCTCTGCGCCGGGGACCACCGCTACCGCTACTCGGCCGCCTGGATCGATCTCCGCGCCCGCGGCCGGGCGACCGGGCGCTCCGTACTCACCCGAGGGGAGCACGTACCCCGCTACGCGCTCCCGGCGCGTACTCGGCGCACACCGCTCTCGTTCCGCGCGAGGCCACTGCCGGCCGCGCCCGCCCTCGTACCGGAGGCGCTGCTCGGCGGCGCCCCGGCCGCCCTCTTCAACGAGCTCCGGTACCGCGGCGCGCCCAGGTACCGGATCGGCGAACTCCAGCGGCTCGCCGCGTTCTTCCACCCCCTGGACGGCCTGCCGCACGGGAGCCGGGTCCACGGGCGGGCCGGAACCGTGCGGTACCAGTTCGCCGTCGGGCACGGTCAGGAGGAGGTGCTGCGCCGGATCGTGCGCCGGATCTCCCAGCGGCGCTGCCCGGCGTCGAACGCCGTGCTCAAGCGGTTCGGTGCGGGCGGCCCGGGGTGGCTGTCGTTCCCGGTGCCCGGCTGGACGCTCGCCCTCGACCTGCCCGCCGCACTGCCCGGCCTGGCCGGATTCCTGGACTCGCTGGACGAGGAGGTGGCGGGGGCCGGCGGCCGGGTCTGCCTGGCGAAGGACTCCCGGCTCCGGCCGGAGCTGCTGGCCGCGATGTACCCGAGGCTCGCCGACTTCCGGTCGCTGCGCGCCGAGCTGGACCCGGACGGGGCGTTCTGCTCGGACCTGTCGCGCCGCCTGTCGCTCTGACGCGGCCGCCCCTCGCCCGCCCTTCCCTCTTCCCTCCCGACTTCCTACGCCTGCTTCCCTCCCTACGCCTGCAAGGAGTGTTCCCGTGAAGGACGCCTTCGGAGCCCCGCAGTCCCTGCTCGTCCTCGGCGGCACCTCGGAGATCGCGCTGGCCACCGCACGGCGGCTGATCGCCCTGCGGACCCGCACGGTCCGGCTGGCCGGGCGCCCCTCCCCCGCCCTCGAAGCGGCCGCCGCCGAACTGCGCACCCGCGGCGCCGACGTCCGTACGGCCGACTTCGACGCCCTCGACTCCGAGTCGCACGAGACCACGCTCGGCAAGATCTTCGCCGAGGGCGACATCGACATGGTGCTGCTCGCCTTCGGCATCGCCGGCGACCAGGGGCGCGACGAGGAGGAGCCGCTCTCGGCGGTCCGGGTCGCCCAGACCAACTACACGGGAGCCGTCTCCGCCGGGCTGGTGTGCGCCGGCGCGCTCCAGGCGCAGGGGCACGGCTCGCTGGTGGTGCTGTCCTCGGTGGCGGGCGAACGCGCCCGCCGCGCCGACTTCATCTACGGGTCCAGCAAGGCGGGCCTGGACGCCTTCGCTCAGGGGCTGGGGGACGCGCTGCACGGGACCGGGGTGCATGTGATGGTCGTGCGCCCCGGCGTGGTGCGTCCCGCTGGCGTACGACCGGAGGCGGCCGCGGAAACGGTACCGGTGGCCCGGGGCGGGGCGGCCCTGCTCGCGTCGGCGCGGATCGCCGCGGCGCGGTCGGCCTCGGCCCGGTTCGCCTCTGCGCCGCTGGAGACCTCGCCGCTCACCACGACGCCGGACGCGGTCGCGGAGGCCATCGTGACGGGTCTGCGGCGGCGTTCGGAGACGGTGTGGGTGCCCGGCTCGCTCCGTGCGGTGATGTCGGCACTGCGGCATGTGCCGCGTCCGCTGTTCCGGCGCCTGCCGATCTGAACCGGAGGCGCCGGGGCGCTGCGGGAGGTGCTCAGGAGCGCAGGGAGGGCTCGTCCACGGAGGAGCCGCCCTGCGCGGGCACGGCGGGCGCACCGCCCCCGGCGCCGAACGGGAACTCGTTGATCTTGCGCCAGACGCTGTCCGAGCCCTGCTCGTACAGCGCGAAGGAATCGCAGGTCCAGGCCGCCTCGTAGTCGGCGAGCTCCTCGTACGCCCGGTCCATCGCCTCCTCGGCGATGTCGTGCGCCACGGTCACATGCGGGTGGTACGGGAACTGGAGCTCGCGCACCAGCGGCCCGGAGGCGTCCCGGACCCGCTTCTGCAGCCAGGTGCAGGCCGAGGCGCCCTCGACGACCTGGACGAAGACGACCGGCGAGAGGGGACGGAAGGTCCCCGTGCCGGACAGCCGCATCGGAAAGGGCCGGCCGCCCGTCGCGATCTGGGCGAGATGCGCCTCGATCGCGGGCAGGTCGGCCGCCTCGGCCTCGGTCGGCGGGAGAAGGGTGACATGCGTGGGAATGCCGTACGCGGCAGGGTCCCCGAAGCTCGCGCGCCGCTCCTGGAGCAGGCTGCCGTAGGGCTCCGGGACCGCGATCGAAACGCCGAGCGTTACGGTCCCCACGTCGTCCTCCTCAATCCTCGATGGTCGATGGCCTACTTTCGGCCACCCACCGGTTCAGCTTCCCGTCGCCAGTGTGACGCCTGCGGCCGCGAAACCGCCAGGGCCCTTGGACTCAGTGCTTCGCGGGCAGAAAGCCCATCCGGTCGTACGTCCGGGCCAGGGTCTCGGCCGCGACGGCACGGGCCTTCTCCGCGCCCTTGGCCAGGATCGAGTCCAGCGTCTCCGGGTCGTCCAGATATTCCTGGGTGCGGGTCCGGAACGGTGTGACGAACTCAACCATGACCTCGGCGAGGTCGGTCTTGAGCGCACCGTAGCCCTTGCCCTCGTACTTCTGCTCCAGATCCGCGATACCCGTACCGGTGAGTGTCGAGTAGATGCTCAGCAGATTGCTGACACCGGGCTTCTCGGCCCGGTCGAAGCGGATGACCGTGTCGGTGTCGGTGACCGCGCTCTTCACCTTCTTCGCGGTGGCCTTCGGCTCGTCCAGGAGGTTGATCAGGCCCTTCGGGGTGGCCGCCGACTTGCTCATCTTCGCCGACGGGTCCTGGAGGTCGTAGATCTTCGCCGTCTCCTTGAGGATGTACGGGTCCGGCACGGTGAACGTGTCGCCGTAGCCGGCGTTGAACCGCTCGGCGAGGTTGCGGGTCAGCTCCAGGTGCTGGCGCTGGTCCTCACCGACCGGGACCTGGTCGGCCTGGTACAGCAGGATGTCGGCCACCATCAGCATCGGGTACGTGAAGAGACCGACCGTGGTGCGGTCGGCACCCTGCTTGGCGGACTTGTCCTTGAACTGCGTCATGCGCGACGCCTCGCCGAAGCCGGTGAGGCAGTTCATGACCCAGCCGAGCTGGGCGTGCTCGGGGACATGGCTCTGGACGAAGAGCGTGCAGCGCTCCGGGTCGAGACCTGCGGCGAGGAGCTGGGCGACGGCGAGCCTGGTGTTCGCGCGCAACTCCGCGGGGTCCTGCGGGATGGTGATCGCATGCAGGTCCACGACCATGTAGAAGGCGTCGTGGGAGTCCTGCAGCGCCACCCACTGGCGGACCGCGCCGAGGTAGTTGCCGAGGTGGAACGAGCCTGCGGTGGGCTGGATTCCGGAGAGCACACGGGGGCGTTCAGAGGCCATGGAACTTATTGTCTCAGGTGTGGGCACCGGCCCCCGACCGGCCTGGCGCGCCGGGAAATACAGGTTTCCTCACCACGGATCCGACCGACGATACAAAGTGGGCACCACCCCGCCCACGCCGCACGACGAACGGAGATCCCGTGTCGACCACGGAAACCGCCATCGCCTCCGCCGAGGCGCACAGCGCGCACAACTACCATCCGCTGCCCGTCGTCGTCGCCACGGCGGACGGAGCCTGGATGACCGATGTCGAGGGCCGCCGCTACCTCGACATGCTCGCCGGTTACTCGGCGCTCAACTTCGGTCACGGCAACCGGCGCCTGATCGACGCGGCCAAGGCGCAGCTGGACCGGGTGACCCTCACCTCGCGTGCCTTCTACCACGACCGGTTCGCCGACTTCTGTACGCAGCTCGCCGAGTTGTGCGGCATGGAGACGGTGCTGCCGATGAACACCGGGGCGGAGGCCGTGGAGACCGCGGTGAAGACGGCCCGCAAGTGGGGGTACCGGGTGAAGGGCGTCCCGGACGGCATGGCGAAGATCATCGTCGCCGCGAACAACTTCCACGGCCGGACGACGACGATCATCAGCTTCTCCACGGACCCGGAGGCACGGGAGGACTTCGGCCCGTACACGCCGGGCTTCGAGATCGTGCCGTACGGGGACCTCACGGCGCTCCGGGAGGCGATGACCGAGAACACCGTGGCGGTGCTCATGGAGCCGATCCAGGGCGAGGCCGGAGTGCTGGTGCCGCCGCCCGGCTATCTCCCCGGCGTGCGCGCGCTCACGCGCGAGCGGAACGTGCTGTTCATCGCGGACGAGATCCAGTCGGGCCTGGGCCGGACCGGCCGGACCTTCGCCTGCGAGCACGAGGGTGTCGTGCCGGACATGTATGTGCTCGGCAAGGCGCTGGGCGGCGGTGTGGTGCCGGTGTCGGCGGTGGTCTCGTCGAAGGAGGTGCTCGGGGTCTACCGGCCCGGTGAGCACGGTTCGACGTTCGGCGGGAACCCGCTCGCCTGCGCTGTCGCCCTGGAGGTGATCGCGATGCTCCGCACCGGCGAGTTCCAGCAGCGGGCGACCGAGCTGGGCGAGCACCTGCACCAGGAGCTGGGGCTGCTGGTGGGCGGCGCGGTGGAGGAGGTGCGCGGCCGCGGGCTGTGGGCCGGTGTCGACATCGCCCCGCGCCACGGCACGGGCCGGGAGATCTCCGAGAAGCTGATGGCCCGTGGGGTGCTGGTCAAGGACACCCATGGCTCGACCATCCGGATCGCCCCGCCGCTGGTGATCAGCAAGGAGGACCTGGACTGGGGGCTCGAACAGTTCCGCGCCGTCCTGCGCGGCTGAGCCCTCGGGCGGCCGGGCGGGCCCGGGGCCTGCCCGGCGGTCTGCCCTGCGTTCCGCGTCGGCGTTCCGCGTTGGCAGACTCTGCGCCATGAGACCTGACCTGACGCAGCTGCGGGACCTGGTCGAAGGATCACCGGGGTTCGGCCGCAGGCGGGCCGTCGCCGTGCCGGAGGCCCTGATCCGCGCGGCCGAGGAACGCGTCGGCCCGCTGCCGCCGTCGTACCGGTGGTGGCTGGCCGGGTTCGGCCACGGACGGGCCGGGGGCGCGGACATCGCGACGGTCGGGCCCGCAGGTCCCGCCGACGATGTGTACGAGTACGTCACCGCCGGATGGCGGCTGGACGGCGACCGGCTGTGCTTCGCCGTCGAGCAGGACTGCGGGGACAGCTACTCCTTCGCCCTCGACCGGAGCGGCGAGGCCGGGGACGGGGAGTACCCGGTGGTTCACCGGGACGGCACGGACGGGTGCGAGTACCCGGTGGCGGAGTCCTTCGCCGGGTTCCTGGCCGTTCGGCTGGCGCGGCTGCGCGGGCTGCGGGACGGGCCCAATCCCACGATCGCCCGGCTGTGGCGGTCGACGCCGGGCGTGCTGCTCGACAACGGCGTCCACATCTACGGTCCGCACCTCATCGGGGAACGCAACGAGACCTTCGAGGTGTCCCGGTACGCGCCCGGCTGGGTGCTGGTCGGGGACGACAGCGGGGGCGACGGGTTCTTCATGCGCCACCACGGCCGCGACCGCGTCTCCGTCCACCGGCTCGGCCTGGGCGCGATCTGCGAGGACGTCGAGACGGAGGGCGAGCCGGTGACGGACGACCTGCTCGGCTGGCTGCACACGGGCGGGGCCGCCCCGGCCGACTGAGCCGGCGCCGCGCCTCAGAGGATGACGTGCGGCAGGAAGCGGGCGTACTCGTCCGTGACCGGGCCGGCCGATTCACGGATGCCGAGCCCGGCCGCCTCGTCCTCGACGACCCACGCGCCCAGCACCACGCGGTTGCCGTCGAAGTCCGGCAGCGGTGCCAGCTCCTGGTAGCAGCACGGCTCGTCCCGCGGCACCGCGGGGCTGCCCGGCTCGTGGACCGTGACCCCGGCCCCCTCGCGGCCGAGCAGCGGCTTGGCAACGTAGCCGCGCGACGCCGCGAGTTCGCGGGGGCCGTCGAGGTAGGAGGGCAGCAGGTTCGGGTGGCCCGGGTAGAGCTCCCAGAGGATCGCCAGCAGCGCCTTGTTGGACAGCAGCATCTTCCAGGCGGGCTCGATCCAGCAGGTGGTGCCCGTACCACCGCCGTTGTCGAGGGTGTCGAGCACCTGCGGGCCGAACCGGTCGGTCGCCAGCCATTCCCACGGATAGAGCTTGAAGCAGCTGCGGATGAACCGGAGCCGCTCGTCGACGAACCGCCCGCTCAGCCGGTCCCAGCCGATCCGCTCGACGGAGAGCGCCTCCGTGTCGAGGCCGGCCTGGGCGGCGGTCTCCCGGAGATAGGCGACCGTCATCAGGTCCTCGCCCAGCTCGTCCCCGTCGGAGTGCGCGAAGTGCAGCGGTCCCGGCGGCAGCAGGGCGGCCTGCCGTTTCCAGGCCGCGACGAGCCGTTCGTGCAGCGAGTTCCACTGGTCGGCGCCCGGGAAGCGGTCCTCCATCCAGAACCACTGGGCACTCGCGGCCTCCACCAGGGAGGTGGGGGTGTCCGCGTTGTACTCCAGCATCTTCGCCGGACCGGTTCCGTCGTAGCGGAGGTCGAACCTGCCGTACAGGGACGGCAGTTCGTCACGGCGGCGCCAGGACTGGGCGATGAGTCCGGACAGTCGGCGGTCGGTGATGCCGAGATCGGCGAAGCGGTCCCGCTCCACGATGTGCGCGGCCGCGGCCAGGCACATGGTGTGCAGTTCCTCGACGACGTCCTCCAGTGCCTCGACCTCGGGCAGCGAGAAGACGTAGTAGGCGCTCTCGTCCCAGTACGGGCGCAGCGATCCGTCCGGGTAGCGGGTGAGCGGGAAGACGATGCCCTGCTCCTCCACCGTCCGCTGCCAGTCGGGGCGCGGCTGCGTGGTGCGGCGCTCCATCCGGTCAGCCGCCGCCGGTGCCCGAGCAGCCGAAGCCGCCGCGGTCGACCGCGGACCTGTCGAAACTGCCGCCCTCCACCTTGCCGTTCTTGCTGCTGCCGCCGTAGTAGTACGAGCCCTTGCCGTCGCTCTTCTTGCACTCGTAGCTCGGCAGCCGGTCCTGGGTCAGCGGGTCGACACACCGCTTGTCCGGCTCGGAACCGCAGGAGGTGATCATTGCCGCGAGCACCCCCATGCCGCCGAGCACCACGGTGCTCGACCTCAACCTGCGTGCCATGTTTCCGTCTCCCCCGCCATACGAAATCCAGCCAGTGCGGCTGTTCGTCAGATTAAAGGGCCGTCGGGTGCGGCTGGAAGCGAGGGCACAGAACGTCCCCAAGTTAGAGTCGCCGTGTGCTCTTCGGGATGATCTGCGCACTCGGCGCCGCCGTCTGCTTCGGTACGGCCTCGGTCCTCCAGGCCGTCGCCGCGCGGGCCGCCGCCGAGCCGGGATCGGACGCGGGGGTCGATCCGGCACTGCTGCTGCGCGCCCTGCGCCAGTGGCGGTACATCGCCGGACTCGCCCTCGACGGCTTCGGTTTCGTCCTCCAGATCGTCGCCCTGCGCTCGCTGCCGATCTACGCGGTGGGCGCCGCCCTGGCCGCGAGTCTGGCGGTGACCGCCGTGGTCGCCGCCCGGCTGCTGAAGGTGCGGCTGAGCACCGTCGAGCGGACCGCGGTCGGCGTCGTCTGCGCGGGCCTGGGCATGCTGGGGCTCGCCTCCGGCGGTGAGGGCCACGGGACCGGTTCGGCGGCCCTGGGCCGGTCGATGCTGGGGATCGCGCTGGGCATCCTGCTGATCGGCGCGGCGGCCGGGCGTCTCCCGGAGAAGCCGCGGGCGCTCGTGCTGGGACTCGGCGCGGGATGCGGCTTCGGGGTGGTGGAGGTCACGGTCCGGCTGATCGACGACGTGTCCCCGTCTGCGCTGCTGACCAACCCTGCCGCGTACGCGCTGCTGCTGGGCGGCGGTTCGGCGTTCCTGCTGCTCACCTCGGCCCTGCAGCGCGGTTCGGTGACGACGGCGACGGCCGGCATGGTGCTCGGCGAGACGATCGGCCCGGCGCTGGTGGGCGTCTTCTGGCTCGGGGACCGCACCCGCGAGGGTTTCGTCTGGCCGGCGGTGGCCGGGTTCGTGGTGGCGGTGGCGGGCGCGCTGGCCCTGGCCCGGTTCGGCGAGGCCCCGGCGGACATGCCGGCCGGCCGGATCAGTGACGGTTGAGGAAGCGGGCGAGGCCGTCGGTGACGCCCTGGGTGGGAAGGGTGGTGGCGAACTGGGCGGCTTCGACGGCCAGTGCCTCGTCGATGGGCAGGTTGATGCCGCGGGTGACGGCGTTCAGGCAGGCCGTCACCGCGGTGGCCGGGTGGCGTATGACGCGCTCGGCCAATTCCCGCGCGTGGTCGAGCAGTTCGCCGGCGGGGACGACGCGGTTGACCAGGCCGAGTCCGGCGGCGCGGTGGGCGTCGATGGTGGGGTAGTCCAGGGCGTTGAGCTTGTGCGGGCGGTCGATGCCGAGGGTGGCGATGGAATCGTGCCGCGTACAGCGGACGGTGGATTGCGCGGAAGTCACGGTCTGGGTACTCCGATCCGGTCGGCCACCGGGACGACGCCGGTTTCGATGAGGTGGCGGCACGACCCGCCTGCCACGCGGCCCGGCACCCGCGGCGGCCCCGCGCAGCACTTCGGCGTGGGCGGAGGCACGGCGGGCCGTCCGCGGGTGGTCGCGGCCGCGGCGACGGCCGGGTGCGTGTGTCAGGGCCCGGCCTGCGGGACGCAGGCAACCACCCGGTCGCCCCATGGGCCGCGTACGGGCATCGAGTCCTTGGCCTCGGCCCGTTCCGCGCCGGGGACCATCGGTCGCGGATCCGCCGTCATTCGACGTTCTCCGAGGTCAGCGCGGCGAGCCCCTGACTGAGATCGGCGATCAGGTCCGCTTCGTGTTCGAGGCCGACCGCGAACCGGATCAGGCCGCCCGGGACTCCGGCCTCGGCAAGTTCTTCCTCGGTCAGTTCGTTCGACCACATCGCGGCGGGCCGCACCAGCGTCGAGCGGGTGCCGCCCAGGCTGGGGGAACGCACCGGAAGGCGCAGCGCCGAGATGAGCTGCTCGGCCGTCGGCCGGCCGCCGCGGAGCTCGAAGCTCAGCAGTCCGCCGAAGCCCCGCATCTGCCGCTTCGCGAGGTCGTGCTGGGGATGACCGGAGAGCCCGGGATAGTTCACCGTCCGTACCGCGGGGTGACCGGCCAGGTACTCCGCGACGGCCTGCGCGCACTGGTTCTGCCGCCCCGCCCGCAACGACAGTGTCCGCAGGCCGCGCAGCGCGAGCCAGGCGTCGAACGGGCTGATCACCGAGCCCACCATGGTGTGCGCCTTCCAGAGCCGTTCGATCAGCTCGCCGCTCCCGAGCACGATTCCGGCCTGCACGTCCGCATGCCCTGATATGGCCTTGGTGACGCTGTGCATGACGAGGTCGACGCCCTGCTCCAGCGGCCTGTGGTTGAAGGGGGTCGCCACGGTGTTGTCGGCGAAGGTGAGAATGCCCCGGGCGCGGGCCAGCGCGGTGACCGCTTCCACATCGGTCAGCCGGAGCAGCGGGTTGCTGGGCGTCTCCAGCATGATCAGCTTGGTGTCCGGCGTGAGGGCGCGGACGAAGGCATCGGTGTCGGTCTGGTCCACGAAGGTCACCTCGACACCGAAGCGGGGTGCGACATCCCGCAGCAGACTCAGCGTGCCGCCGTACATGCTGTGCTGGGCGACGACATGGTCCCCCTGGGACAGCAGGGCGACCAGGGTCGTGGTGATCGCCCCCATGCCGGACGCCGTGGCCAGGGCGGCCTCGGCGCCCTCCGCGGCCGCGACGACCCGCTCCAGCCGGGCCTGCGTCGGGTTGCCGTAGCGCCGGTAGTAGAACGGAGGCTGGGACTGTTCGTTGAGTGCGTCGAAGTCCTCTGCCGTGGGGGCCGAATAGTTCACCACCTGCTGGATGGGCGGCGCGACGCTCAGTTCTTCCGGATCGGCGTCGGCGTGCGCAAGGAGAGTCTCAAAGGTCAGGAAAGAGTCCATGGCGCGAGCATGCAGGCTGATTGGCATTGTTTCCGATATCCAATCAAGGCAACATTGGACTGCATGAATGCCTCAACCCTGCCGACTGGTCTCATCAGCGGCTCGTCCGGACCGCTCTACCACCGGCTGGCCGAGGGTCTTCGTGGCGCCGTTCGCCGGGGTGAGTTCGGCGCCGGTTCCAAGCTGCCTTCCGAGCGCGACCTCGCACGGCTGTTGGGCATCAGCCGGACCACCGTGATCGGCGCCTACCGGCTTCTGCGTGAGGAGGGCCTGCTGGAAAGCGAGCGCGGCAGCGGCACCCGCATCGTCGCCTCCGGCCGCTGGATCGGCCCCCCGGTCCCCGCCGCGACCCTGCCGTCGGGCAAGCTGACGGGCGAGCCGCCGGCCGGTGTGGTGGACCTGTCCGGATCCGTCATCGCCGGCCATGAAGCGGTACCCCGCCTGACAGCGGACACCACCGACCTGCGCGAGCTGGCCACCGACTTCGATTACCAGCCGCTCGGCCTTCCCTCCCTGCGGGCCCAGATCGCCGCCCGCTACACCCGGCTCGGGCTGCCGACCACGGCCGACGAAGTGCTCGTCACCAGCGGAGCACAGCAGGCGATCAGCCTGCTCTTCACCCTGTTCGGCCGCAACGGCGGCGTCATCGTCACCGAGAACCCCGGCTACGTCGGCGCCCTCGACGCCGCCCACGCCGCAGGCGCGACTCTCCTCGCGCTGCCCACCGACGCCGAGGGCATCAAAGTACGTCCGCTGCGCGAGACGCTCGCCCGTTCCCCCGTCTCGCTGCTGTATCTGATGACGACCTGCCAGAACCCCACCGGTACGGTCATGAGCACCCAGCGGCGCACCGAGGTCGCCCGGCTCGCCGAGCACGCCGGTGTCCCGGTCGTCGACGACACCACACTCGCCGACCTGGTCCTCGAAGGACGCTGGCTCCCCCTGCCGACCGCCGCTTCCGGCGTCACCATCGGATCCTTGAGCAAGCTCTTCTGGCCCGGCCTGCGCATCGGCTGGCTGCGGGCGCCCGGAGCGCTGATGACCAGGCTCGCCCGCCTGAAGGTCGTGGCGGACCTCGGATCCTCACACGTCGGCCAGCAGCTGGCCTCCCGTCTCCTGCCGGTGTCCGAGGACATGGCCGCGGCACGGCGGGAGCAGCTGACCGCACGTCTCGACCTGATGGACGAACTCCTGCGGACACGGTTGCCGACATGGTCGTGGACCCGCCCGTCGGGCGGTCCCTTTCTGTGGGTGCGGCTCCCGTACGGCGACGGAGAGACCTTTGCCCAACTCGCACTCGGGTACGGAGTCCAGGTACTCCCCGGTGCCAGAACCTCGCCCGACGGAGGCTTCGCCGATCACCTCCGCCTGTCCTTCGTGGACGAACCCGCGGCCCTGCGGATCGCGGTCGACCGGCTCGGCGAAGCCTGGGCCGCGTTCGAGTCCGTGGTCAGCGACCGGTGCTCCGCTGCAGGCGCACGCCCGCCCGCCGCAGAGCTTCCTGGGCCGGTGCGGTTTGCGGTCCCCACGGATCCAGATGCCCCTCGCATCCCCTGAGCCGGGGTCTGCGACGGCCACGGGAACCCGAGGGGTGCGGCGGGGCCTTCGTCGTGTCCGGACAGTACGAAGCCCCACCGTGCCCGGCACGACGGGGCGACGCCGAACCGGCCGGTCGGACGGCGCCGAACTCTCCGGCCCTCATGAAAGCACCCGGCAGAGGGCCTCCAGCGCCCCCGTCCAGGCGCTGTCGGTCGGTGTCCCGTAGCCGATGACCAGGGCGTCGCGCCCCGGCGCCGCCTCCGGGTGCCGGAAGCGCGAGATCCCCGCCAGCGCCAGCCCCTGCCACGCGGCCGCCCGCATCACCGATGGCTCGCTGCCCTCCGGGAGTTCGAGCACGGCGTGCAGGCCGGCGGCGATACCGCTGATCCGGACATCGGGCGCCCGTTCCGCCAGCACCGTGACGAGCTGGTCGCGACGGTGCCGGTAGCGCAGCCGCATCGAGCGCACATGACGGTCGTACGCACCGATTCGATGAACTCCGCGAGCGTCAGCTGTTCCAGCGCGCTCGACGACCAGTCGCTCAGCCCCTTGGCCTCGGCCACCTCCCCCACCAGGTTCTCCGGCAGCACCATCCACCCCAGCCGCAGTCCCGGCGCCAGCGACTTGCTCGTCGTTCCCAGGTGTACGACGCGTTCGGGGTCGAGGCCCTGGAGCGCGCCGACCGGCTGCCGGTCGTAGCGGAACTCGCCGTCGTAGTCGTCCTCCAGGATCAGGCCGCCCGTGCCGCGTGCCCAGTCGACCGCCGCGGCCCGCCGGTCGGGATGGAGCGGCGCCCCCGTCGGGAACTGGTGCGCGGGCGTCATCAGGACCGCTCCCACACCGCGCAGCCCGGCCAGTTCACCGGTCCTGGACCCGAGTCCGTCGACCGGCAGACAGGGCATGCGCAGCCCGGCGTCCGCGAGCAGCTTCCAGTGCACGTCCAGTCCGTACGACTCGACGGCCACCTCCCGCACCCGCCGCTTGCGCAGCACCGTCCCCATCAGCTTCAGCGCCTGCACGAAACCGGCACAGATCACGATCCGCTCCGGGTCCGCGTACACACCGCGGGCGCGGGCCAGATAGTCGGCGAGAACGGTGCGCAGCTCGATGCGCCCGCGCGGATCGCCGTACCCGAAGGCGTCGTTGGGTGCGGCGGTCAGGGCGCGGCGGGCCGCCTTGAGCCAGTCGGCGCGCGGGAACGTCGAGAGGTCGGGCGACCCGGGCAGCAGGTTGTGGGCGGGCCGGGAGCGCACCGGCCGGGAGCGTGTCGCCCGGGTGGCCGTCCGGCGCGGCTCGGCCCGCCGCGCCACCCTGGTGCCCGAACCCTGCCGGGCGGTGAGCCACCCCTCGGCGACCAGCTCCGCGTACGCCTCGGCGACGGTGTTCCGGGCGATGCCGAGGTCCACGGCGAGGCTGCGGGAGGACGGCAGCCGGGTGCCGGGGGTCAGCCGCCCGGTCCGTACGGCGTCCCGCAGGGCGTCCATGAGCCCGGCCCGCAGCCCTGCCGAACCGGTGGTGTCGAGGTGCAGGTCGGCGCCGAAAGTGGCCCAGGAATCCGTCATGGAAATGGACCATACCCGTGTGCCATCCGCGTCGTAACGTCGTACCCATGACGACGAACGAGCACAGCGCACCGACCTCCGGCCTCAACCCCGAGCACGCCCCCCGTATGAAGCAGCCCTGGGCCGATCTCGCCCCCGATGTCTACCGGGCGATGGTCCGGCTGGACGCGGCGTCCCGGAAGGGCCTCGACCCGGTCCTGGGGGAGCTGGTGAAGATCCGCGCCTCCCAGCTGAACCACTGCGCGTTCTGCCTCGACATGCACACCAAGGACGCGCTCGCGGCGGGTGAGTCGATCGAGCGGATCGTCCAGCTCAGCGCGTGGGAGGAGTCCCGGCACTTCTACACGCCCAAGGAGATCGCGGCCATCGAGCTGACCGAGGCGGTGACCGTGCTGACCGACGGTTTCGTGCCGGACGAGGTGTGGGAGAAGGCCGCCGAGCACTTCGACGAGACCGAGCTCTCCCACCTCATCGCCGCGATCACGGCGATCAACGCGTGGAACCGGTTCGCCGTGACCACCCGCATGGTCCCCGGCCACTACAAGCCGGGCGACTTCAGCCACTGACCCGGCAGGCCCGCACCGCACCCCGCCGCCGCCGCCCGACACCCGCCACAGGAGCCCCGCGTGACCGCATCCGTCCTCCGCGCACTGCACCACGACCGCACCCCCGGCGACCCGCTGGTCCTCCCCGGCCCGTGGGACGCGGCGAGCGCCGGGAAGCGCGCGTCTTCGTCGACGCGGGCTTCCCGGCGCTCGCCACACCCAGCGCCGGGGTCGCGGCCTCGCTCGGTTACGAGGACGGGGCGACGCCCGCCGACGAGATGTTCGCGGCCGTGGCCAGGATCGTCCGGGCCGTCCCGGCCTCCGTGCCCGTCTCGGCGGACATCGAGGCGGGGTACGGACTGGCCCCGAAGGAGCTGGTGGAGCGGCTCCTGGACACCGGAGCGGTCGGCTGCAATCTGGAGGACTCGGCCGACGGCACCCTCGGTGACGCCCAGCGGCAGGCGGACCGGCTCGCGGAGGTGCGGGCGGTCGCGGGCGACGCGCTCTTCGTCAACGCCCGCGTCGACACCTACGTCCGAGGCGTCCCGGACGGCACGGACCAGGAGGCGGAGACGGTCCGCCGCGCCCTGCTGTACGTGGCGGCGGGCGCGGACTGCGTCTACCCGATCATGGCCCCGCCCGAGGCGCTGCCCCGGCTGGCCGCCGCCGTACCGGCCCCGCTCAACACCTTCGCCCGGCCGGACGGCCCGAGCCCGCGCCGGCTGGGCGAGCTGGGCGCCACCCGGATCACCTTCGGCCCCGGGCTCCAGCGCCGGGCCATGGCGGCCGTACGCGGGATCGCGGACGGGCTGCGGGAGGCATAGGGCCTCGGACGCGGTGCGCGCTCAGGCCCCTCTGCCGCCGAAGGCCGCCAGGGTCCGTTCCAGCATCGGCATGGCCCGCACCACATTGCGGGAACGGATCAGGGCGTCCCAGGCGGGTTCGAACTTCTTCCAGCCGCCCGAGTACGCCAGATGCCTGAGCCGTTCGTGCGTGCCCGGCTGGGCGGCTGCACCGCGCCAGATGTTGGACCACCGGTAGAAGTCGCGGTACGCGCGCCAGTACCCGTCCTCCAGCTGGCGGGAAGTCATCCCCTTCGGGCGGTAGACGACATGGCGGGTGTCGTAGAGGTCCCAGTCCCGGTGGACGATCCGGTCCTCGGCCTCCAGCTGTTTCCACAGGCCGGTGGACGGATACGGCGTCATGATGTGGAAGGTGGCCGTCTCGATGCCCTGCTCGACGGCCCACTCCACCGTACGGTCGAAGACGTCCGGGCCGTCGTGGTCGAGCCCGAAGACGAAGCTGGCGTTGACCATGACCCCGGCGTCATGGAGCCGGCGGACGGCGGCCGCGTAGTCCTTGCCGATGTTCTGGTCCTTGCGCCGTTCGGCGAGGTTCGCGCTGTTGACGGTCTCGAAGCCGACGAACAGGCTGCGCAGCCCCGCGTCCACGGCGCGCTCCAGCAGATCCGGCTGGAGCACCGACTTCACGGTCCCGGCGGCCTGCCAGAGCCGCCCCATCCCGGCCATCCCGTCGAAGAGCGCCTCGGCGAAGCGCCGGTTGCCGAGCAGATGGTCGTCGAGGAAGTACAGATGCCTGCCGGGCAGCCGCTCGATCTCGGCGAGCGCGTCGTCCACGGCCTGGGTGTAGAAGGACTTCCCGCCCTCGAAGAAGGCGTCCTTGTAACAGAAGTCGCAGTGGTGCGGGCAGCCGCGCGAGACGACGATCGAGTTCGGTACGAGATACAGCTGCCGCTTGATCAGGTCGCGCCGTACGGGTGGCAGCCCGGCCAGGGTGCGCAGCTTCGAGTCGTACCGGCGGCCCGGCACCCCGTCGCGGAACTCCTTGAGGAACAGCGGCCAGGTGTCCTCGCCCGGCCCGGTGAAGATCGTGTCGGCGTGGGCCGCGGCCTCCTCCGGGAGCGAGGTCACATGGAGGCCGCCCATGGCGACGTGGACGCCCCGGGCACGGAAGTGGTCGGCGATCTCGTAGCCGCGCCGGGCGGAGGTGATGTACGGCTGGACGACCAGGAGATCGGGGCTGTCGAGCGCCTCGATGTCCACCCGCTCGACGTGCTCGTCGAGGAGCGTCACCTCGTCGTCCGGGTCGAGGTACCCGGCGAGGGTCGCCAGGCCGAGCGGCGGAAAGAGCGAGTACTTGATGGGCCGGAACAGTGGGCTGGTCGCCTCGGTCAGGGCCGGAAGGATCATCGTCACGCGCATGACAGCCCAGACTCGGGAAGGGGGGCGGTCAGTTCCCGGCCACCGCCGCCCGCGTACGCGACCGCCCCCGGCAGCGGGTGCGGCCGGGGGCGGTGGGGTGCGCCTGGGGAGGCGTACGGATCAGATCAGGCCGAGCTCGCGAACCGCGTCGCGCTCCTCGGTGAGCTCCTTCACCGAGGCGTCGATGCGCTTGCGGGAGAACTCGTTGATGTCCAGGCCCTGGACGATCTCGTACTTGCCGTCCTTCGTGGTGACCGGGAAGGACGAGATGATGCCCTCGGGCACGCCGTAGGAGCCGTCCGACGGGATGCCCATGGATGTCCAGTCGCCCGCGGCGGTGCCGTTGACCCAGGTGTGCACGTGGTCGATGGCGGCGTTGGCGGCCGAGGCGGCCGAGGACGCGCCACGGGCCTCGATGATCGCGGCGCCGCGCTTGGCGACGGTCGGGATGAAGGTGTCGGCCAGCCACGCCTCGTCGTTGACGAGCTCGGCGGCGTTCTTGCCGGCGATCTCCGCGTGGAAGATGTCGGGGTACTGGGTCGCCGAGTGGTTGCCCCAGATCGTCAGCTTCTTGATGTCGGAGACGGCGGCACCGGTCTTGGCGGCCAGCTGCGAGATCGCGCGGTTGTGGTCGAGGCGGGTCATCGCGGTGAAGCGCTCGGCCGGTACGTCCGGGGCGGCGGCCTGGGCGATGAGCGCGTTGGTGTTGGCCGGGTTGCCGACGACGAGGACCTTGATGTCGTCCGCGGCGTTGTCGTTGATGGCCTTGCCCTGCGGCTTGAAGATGCCGCCGTTGGCGGAGAGCAGGTCGCCGCGCTCCATGCCCTTCGTACGCGGGCGGGCGCCGACCAGCAGGGCGACGTTGGCACCGTCGAACGCCTTGTTGGCGTCGTCGGTGATCTCGATGCCGCGCAGCAGCGGGAAGGCGCAGTCGTCGAGCTCCATCGCGGTGCCCTCGGCGGCCTTCAGACCCTGCGGGATCTCCAGGAGACGCAGGTTGACCGGCACGTCCGGGCCGAGCAGGTGGCCGGAGGCGATACGGAAGAGCAGCGCGTAGCCGATCTGGCCGGCTGCGCCGGTCACGGTGACATTCACGGGAGTGCGGGTCATGGCGATCTCCGTTAGACAGCTGGCGGTGGGGGTCCCTGCCCCTGGTGCTGGACATCCCTGATCTGAATCTTGATGTGAAGAGATATCCAGCGATCAGGCTATCCGACCCGGAACCTCCCGGCCGCCCTGCCCCCTGTGGCACCGCACACAACCCGTCACACAGCGCTCACCCGGCCGAACCCCGGTCACCCGGGAGGCGGCGGTCCGGTGACGGCACCCGTACGGTCCGCTGTCAGCGCCCCGGCCCGGTCAGCGGCGCCGTCCCCGCCGCACTCCCGGGCCCGGGGCTCCGTTGCCGGACGATCACACGGTGGCGGAATGGTCACTTCCGTGCCACAGGCCACAGGCATCCCTTGAACCGGCCTCACTCCGTCGACCAGGCTGAAGTCCGGACGGGGCAAGGCCGCTCAAGTCACCGCATTCCGGTACGCATGCGTTCCGGTGGCCCCGATACCGGTGTCCGTCCCTTCTCGGGGGAGGGGACGGGCACCGTTCCCGAGCAGCACGGGCGGGCTCAGTGAATGGGCTCAGCGTGCGGGGCTCAACGTGCGGGGCTCAGCGGATGGGCTCAGCGGATGGTGAAGTGGACCAGCTGCTCCAGGAACGGAATGTCCAGCCACGGTTTTGGCTGCGCCACCAGCGCGAGCATCACGATGAGGAAGCCGAGCAGCCCGTAGGTCACCAGGTCGGTGAAGCGGGAACGCACCGCCAGCATGCCCACCGACGGCACCACGAGCCGCAGCACGGCGCCCCCGATGAGGGCCACGCCGATCAGCATCGTGCCGATCCGGAAGGCTTCGGCGAACGGGTCGACGGCCACGATCAGCAGCCCGGCGCCGGCCGTGCAGAGCACGGCGAGCAGCGGCCACTGCCGGGCAGGGGCGGGCGCGTCCCCGGACGCGGCCCGGCCACCGCCCTCGGGACGCGCGGTGTCCCGGGTGAGCGACGGGAACCGCCGCGACGGTCGCGCACCGCCGGCCGCCGCCTCACCGGCGGTGTCGTCACGGGTCACGGCCCGCTCCGGAGCGGCCTCGTCCGCCGCCCCCTCACCCGTGTCCGGCGCGTCCGCGCGGGACGGCACCTCGGACGTGCCGTCCGCCTCGGCGGCCGGGTCGGCCGGGCTCGTACCAGCACCCATGGGGTTCCCTCCGGATCGGGTCGGCCGGCTCAGACGGCTGCGGCCGCGTTGCGCTCGGCCGCCTCGACCACGTTGACGAGCAGCTGGGCGCGGGTCATCGGGCCGACACCGCCCGGGTTCGGGGAGAGCCAGGCGGCGACCTGGGCCACGCCCGGGTGGACATCCCCGACGATCTTGCCGTTCTCGTCCCGGCTGACGCCGACGTCGAGCACGGCGGCGCCCGGCTTCACGTCCTCGGGCTTGACGATGTGCGGCACCCCGGCGGCGGCGACGATGATGTCGGCCTGCTTGAGCTGGGCGGAGAGGTCACGCGTACCGGTGTGGCACTGGGTGACGGTGGCGTTCTCGGACTTACGGGTCAGCAGCAGCGGGATGGAGCGGCCGATGGTGACACCGCGGCCGACGACCACGACATGCGCCCCGTTGATCTCCACGCCGTGGTGGCGGAGCAGCTGGACGACACCCTGCGGGGTGCAGGGCAGCGGGCCCGTCTCGTTGAGCACGAGCCGGCCGAGGTTCATCGGGTGGAGGCCGTCGGCGTCCTTGGCCGGATCCATCAGTTCCAGGACGCGGTTGGTGTCGATCCCCTTGGGCAGGGGCAGCTGCACGATGTACCCCGTGCACTCGGGGTTGGCGTTGAGTTCCCGTACGACGTCCTCGATCTCCTCCTGGGTGGCGGTGTCGGGGAGTTCGCGCTGGATGGAGCCGATGCCGACCTGCGCGCAGTCACGGTGCTTGCCGTTCACGTACCACCGGCTGCCCGGGTCGTCCCCGACCAGCAGGGTTCCCAGGCCAGGGGTGATGCCCTGTGCCTTGAGGGCCGCCACGCGGACGGTGAGATCGGACTTGATCGCGGCTGCGGTGGCCTTGCCATCGAGAATCTGGGCAGTCATGTCCCCATACTCGCGGATGACCCCGCCCGCATACCAATTCAGGCCTCGGACGTTGGCGCGATGTTGCACTTGCGCAACAAGCAAGGGTCGCGACTGGACAAACTTACATTTCACTTATAACGATTATTGCCGCAGTGCCGCAGTAGTACCGGGGGGCGGACCACTGACCTTTCTTTCCTCCGTGCGGCCGCATCGTCCCCGCATGCACGTTGGAGGAAACGCCCAGATGAGTTTCGGCGACCCGAACCCGAATCCGAACAACCCGTACGGCCAGCAGCCGGGCCAGCCGCCGCAGGGCCAGCCCGGTTACGGCTACCCGCAGCAGGCCCCGCAGGGCGTGCCGCCGCAGGGCCAGCCGGGCTACGGCTACCCGCAGCAGCCGGGCCAGCAGCCGGGCCAGCCGGGTTACGGCTACCCGCCCCAGCAGCCGGGCGGCACCCTCCAGGCCAACAACGGCTACATCAACGTCGCGGGCCTCGGCACCGTCGAACTCGCCACGATGGGGCGTCGCCTGGGCGCCCGTGCGCTGGACGGCGTCGCGTACGGCATCCTCTACGCGATCTTCTCGGCGATCGGCATCGCGAGCCTCGTGGGCGCCTCGAAGTCCATCGACGACTGCAGCAGCACCGAGTACGGCACCGCTGCCTACACCCAGTGCATGAACGACGCGGCAGACGCCAGCGTCGGCGTGCTTGCGGGCTTCTTCGGCTTCATCGCCGTGTTCGCGCTGATCGCGCTGCTCTACGAATGGCTGATGGTCTCCATCTGGGGCGCCACGCTCGGCAAGATGGTCCTCAACGTCAAGGTCGTCAAGGAGAGCACCGGCCAGGCCCCCGGTCTGGGCGCGGGCTTCATCCGCTGGATCATCCCGATGGTCGGCTCGCTCTTCTGCGGTCTCGGCACGCTGCTGGTCTACCTCTCCCCCTTCTTCGACAACTCGGGCAAGCTCCAGGGCTGGCACGACCGCGCGGGCAGCACGATCGTCATCAAGACGAAGTGAGCATGCTGAAGGTGTAACCACCCTCACAGACTCGCGAAGGCCGCCAATTCCCCACTCGTTCCGGGGAATTGGCGGCCTTCCGTCTTACCCGGGCTGCCCGGGTGCAACTCGTATCAGTGGAAGAAGTGCCGCGTACCCGTGAAGTACATCGTCACGCCCGCCTTCTTCGCGGCCTCGACGACCAGCTCGTCACGGACCGAACCACCCGGCTGGGCCACGGCCTTGACGCCCGCGGCGGTCAGGATCTCCAGGCCGTCCGGGAACGGGAAGAACGCGTCGGAGGCGGCGTACGAGCCACGCGCCCGCTCCTCGCCCGCGCGCTCGACGGCCAGCTTCGCGGAGTCGACGCGGTTGACCTGGCCCATGCCGACGCCGACCGAGGCGCCGTCCTTGGCGAGCAGGATCGCGTTGGACTTGACCGCGCGGCACGCCCGCCACGCGAAGGCGAGCTCCTTCAGCTCGTCCTCGGTCAGGGCCTCACCGGTGGCGAGGGTCCAGTTGGCCGGGTCGTCGCCCTCGGCCTGGAGCCGGTCGGTGACCTGGAGCAGCGCGCCGCCGTCGATCGGCTTGACCTCGACCGGGGCGGTCGGGGCGTCGGGGCAGCGCAGCACGCGGATGTTCTTCTTGCGGGCCAGCACCTCGACCGCGCCGTCCTCGTACGCCGGGGCGACGATGACCTCGGTGAAGATCTCCGCGACCTGCTCGGCCATGGCGACGGTCACCGGGCGGTTGACGGCGATGACACCGCCGAAGGCCGACAGCGGGTCGCAGGCGTGGGCGTTGCGGTGCGCCTCGGCGACGTCGTCGGCGATGGCGATGCCGCACGGGTTGGCGTGCTTGATGATCGCGACGCACGGCTCGGCGTGGTCGTACGCGGCCCGGCGCGCGGCGTCGGTGTCCGTGTAGTTGTTGTACGACATCTCCTTGCCGTGCAACTGCTCCGCCTCGGCCAGGCCACCGGCGCCGGAGGTGTAGAGCGCGGCGGGCTGGTGCGGGTTCTCGCCGTACCGCAGGACGTTCTCGCGCTCGTACGTCGCGCCGAAGAAGTCGGGGAAGCCCGAGTCGTCGGCGGCCGCGTAGTCGTCGGCGAACCAGGAGGCCACGGCCACGTCGTACGCGGCGGTGTGCTGGAACGCCTCGGCGGCCAGGCGCTTGCGGGTGGTCAGGTCGAAGCCGCCCGCCTTGACCGCGGCAAGGACGTCGGCGTACCGCTCGGGGCTGGTGACGACGGCCACGGACGGGTGGTTCTTGGCGGCGGCGCGGACCATGGACGGGCCACCGATGTCGATCTGCTCCACGCACTCGTCGGCGGAGGCGCCGGAGGCGACGGTCTCCTTGAACGGGTAGAGGTTGACGACCACCAGGTCGAACGGCTCGACACCCAGCTCGGCGAGCTGCTCTCGGTGGGCGTCCAGGCGGAGGTCGGCGAGGATGCCGGCGTGGACGCGCGGGTGCAGCGTCTTGACGCGGCCGTCGAGGCACTCGGGGAAGCCGGTGAGCTCCTCGACCTTGGTGACCGGAACCCCGGCGGCGGCGATCCTCCCGGCGGTGGAGCCGGTGGAGACGAGCTCGACACCCGCCTCGTGCAGACCGCGGGCGAGGTCTTCGAGCCCCGTCTTGTCGTAGACACTGACCAGGGCGCGGCGGATGGGCTTATTCACCGACATGACCGAGATGAACCTTTCGTCCCTCAATGCGATAGCCGCCACGGGCGAGCCGCCCCACGGCCTCGACGAGCAGCTTGCGCTCGATTTCCTTGATGCGTTCGTGGAGGGCCGCTTCGCCCTCCACCGTGTCCTCCTCGGTCACCTCGACCACGCCCTGCGCGATGATCGGACCGGTGTCGACGCCGTCGTCGACGAAGTGGACGGTGCACCCGGTGACCCTCACGCCGTGCGCGAGCGCGTCGCGCACCCCGTGGGCACCGGGAAAGCTGGGGAGCAGGGCGGGGTGGGTGTTGATGATCCGGCCGCCGAACCGGGCGAGGAACTCCTTGCCCACGATCTTCATGAACCCCGCGGACACCACGAGGTCCGGGCGGTGTGCGGCCGTCTCGGCCGCGAGTGCCGCGTCCCACTCCTCGCGGGTGGCGTAGTCCTTGACCCTGCACACGAAGGTCGGCAGTCCGGCGCGCTCCGCCCGCTCCAGGCCGACGATGCCGGGGCGGTCGGCGCCGACCGCGACGATCTGTGCGCCGAAGCCCTCGGGGTCGTCGCCGATGGCGTCGAGCAGGGCTTGAAGGTTCGTACCTGAACCGGAGACCAGCACGACCAGGCGCGCCGGGGCGGCGGAGGGGGGCGGGGAGGCCACTGCTGGGCCCTTTCTCGCGTGGTGATTCTCGCGTGGTGAAGCAGAGCGACGCTGAATTTGTATGGTCGTACGAAAGAACTGAGACCCTCGATACGGGGAACTCTACGAACCAGCCGACCGTCAGCAACGATACCGGCACCTCGGGGGACCTCCACGGGACGGGGGTGGACGGTGCACCCGCCGGGCTCCGGAGCGCGGCCGCGGGCCAGGGTGACGGATATCGGCTGCTTGGGCCCCGCTCCCAGCTTTCGGCCCCTCCTGGCCGGGAGGTAGCGTCAGGGGACAGCGAACCGTCCACAGGGCGGAAATGACGAGATGGGGAAGACGTTCACCACATGCCGGACCGACGCCGCCGCACCGCCTTCCGCCACCCGCTGCCCGAGCGGACCTCACTGCTGATGCGGGAACGCCAGTCCCCCACGGGCTCTTCCTCTTCCTCTTCCTCTCCCTCCTCTTCCTCTTCCGGTGCGGAGGGGCCCTCCGGCCGGGCCGACGAGAACCCGTTCGCCGCGCCGCCCGAGAACCGGCCCGACCAGCCCTGGCAGCCCCGCCGCCCCTCGAACACCGGAAACGGGAACGGCAACGGCCAGGGCGACGGTGACGGGTCCTCCGAGGGCGGCTCCTCCGACGACCGGCCGGCCTGGGGCGGCCAGTGGAGCAGCCGGCAGCCCGGCCGCCAGAGCGGCGGCTTCGGCGGCCGACCCGGGGGCCAGAGCGGGCCGAACGGCCAGGGCGGGCCCGAGGGCAGCCCCGGCGGGCTGCGCTGGGACCCGACCGACCCCGCCCAGCGCCGCGCGCGCTACGCGCTGCTGTCCGGCATGTGGGCCTTCTTCTTCGCGCTCTTCGACTTCCCGGAGATCGCCCTGCTGCTCGGCGCGCTCGCCGTGTACTGGGCGATCAGCTCGCTCCGGGCGAAGCCGAAGAGGGCGTCCGCCGCCGCGGCCGACGGCTCCGGCCAGGCGTCGGGCCCGGCTGGGGCAGCCGGTTCCGCCCAAACAACCGGTGCCGCCGCTTCCGGCCGGGCTCCGGCGCCCGGTGCACCCGTCGCCCCGGGCGGCGGCAGGCAGCAGACCACGGCCGCGATCAGCGGCCTGGTGACGGCGCTGCTCGCGCTCTCGATCGTCGCGACGACATTTACCGTGCAGTTGGTCTACCGCGACTACTACACCTGCGTGAACGACGCCCTCACCAAGACCGGCCAGCTGGCCTGCAACGACCAGCTGCCGAAGCCGCTGGAGCCCTTCTTCGGCGTCAAGAACTAGGGTCTGTCCGACCCTGGTCCGCCGGACAGACCCCAGGGCCCTCCGTCCGCTGCGGACCTCCTGAGCGTTCACGTGTTTCCGGACGGCCCGGCCTCCTCGGGCCGGGCCGTCCGCTCGTGCCAGGGGTCGGTCGGCAGGAAGTCGTACGGTGCAAAATCCTCGCCCTCGTCCGGAACGGCCATCCGGGCGACGGGCGCCACCGACGCCTCCCCGGTCGCGGGAGAAGCCTCGACGGGGGTGCGCCCGGGGGAGCCGACGGACAGGGGCACGGACTCGTCTCCCGGCGCCGGTCCGGCCGCCTCGTCGCCGTCCCGGCGCGCGAACCGCCGCCACCACCTCCGGCTATTGCCACCCGGCTCCCGCGACGCCGCCCCGGATTCCGGCGCCGGCTCGGGGTTCTCGGCCTTCTCCGGCTCGGCGGCCTTCCCCGGCGCCGCGACGCCGGATGCCCCGGCACCGTGCGCCGCCTCCGCCTCCGCCGGTTCCGCCGGCACCCGGCCCATCCGCCACCACCCGCCCGCGCCGCGCTCCCGCAGCCGCCAGGCCCGGAACAGCAGCGCGCCGGGGACGCCGAGCAGTGCCGTCCACGCCAGCGCCGCCGCACCCGTGAGCCACCACACCGGCCCGAACTCCGCCAGCGCACGGGTGCCGAGCGGCCCCCCGGCGGCCGCCGCCAGCACCGCCGTACCGGCCCCGCACCCCACCGCCGCCAGGGCGGTCGCCAGCGCGGTCTCCCGCGGGCTCCAGGCCTCCTCCCGGGCGACATGCGGGGGCGCGGCCCGCCGTACCGTGAACCAGGCGATCGTCGCCGCCGCCGCGACCGGCACCGCGGCGGCCGACCAGTTCAGGACCGTTCCCGGGCCCTCGGCGGGCACCGCGGCGAGCAACGGGAAGCGGGGCAGCGCGGGGCGTCCCGAGAAGGCCAGCGGGGTGACCGTGGACGCCGTACCGAGGGCGAAACCCGGCCCGAGTCCGTACGCCGCGCCCCATACCGCCGCGTTCGGCACCAGCACCAGCGCGAGCAGGAACACCGAGGCCCGGCCCGCCCAGTCGCCCGAGAGCTGGACGAACGACTGCTGGGCGGGCTGCGCGTGCCACACCAGCGCCACCGCGACGAGCAGCGCCCCGCCGCCGAGCAGCACCGACACCCCGGCCGCCGCCGACCGGCACACCGTCCCCGCGTACTCCCTGAACCGGCTGCGCGCCAGCGCCTCGTGCAGGCTCACCGGCGCCCAGGACGGCGGCGGCCCGACCGGGCGCCCGGCCGCCGTCCAGACCCCGGCCGCCGCGCCCGTCACCACGACGGCCGAAGGGAAGAGCAGCGACGACGGGTCCACGGACAGCGATCCACCCCGCACGTAGTACGCGACAGCCGCCCCGACCAGCAGATATCCACCGACGACCATGACGAACGCGCCCACCGCCGAAGGGACCGGACGCCCCTCGTCCGGCACCAGGACGTCCCGCGCCGCACGGTGCACCAGCCACACCGGCCCCACCGCGAGCAGCAGCGGAACGAGGCCCACCGGGGCGGGGACCCCGCTGAGCGTGTCGGCTCTGATCAGCTCGGCGCCGTGGGCGAGCAGCCAGAGCCCGGCCGCCGCATGGAGCGCACCGCCGGGGCTGCTGTCGGAAGCGGGGGAGCTGATCCACAGCACCATAACGAGGACGGCGATCGAGCCCAGTCCCAGCCCGGCCGCAACCGCTCCGCGCAGAAGGGCGAAGGCCAGCACGGCCGACCGGCCCTGCTCTGCCGACAACGACGGGCTGCTCTCGGTCACTTGGGTCACCTGGCCATGCTCCCAACGACACGCGCTTATTCCGCGTAACAGGCGAACGGCCGCTGTGTCGCTCAATATGCATTTATGTACTTTTTTACCCAGTGCAGCCCCGCGGGGGGTCGTTCATGACGCAGGGCTCGACCGATACGGCCTCTGCCCATCCGCTCCCCTCCCCCAAGGAGCGACGCAGACTGCGTGAGGCGAAGTCACTGAGTGAAGAGCAGGTCGCGACTGCGGTGGGCGTCACCCGCGCCACGGTCCGCTCCTGGGAGACCGGCCGCACCACGCCCCGGGGGCGAAAGCGCGCGGCATACGCCAGGCTGATCCATGGTGGCCGGCCGAGCCCGCAGGCAACGCCACCGGGCGCCCGGACCAAACCGGCCGCTCCGAACACCCGGCCGAAGGCCGCCGTCAAACGTGCGGCCCGCCCGGCGACGCCCACGACGGTCGCGCGGCTTTCCAAACCGGTGACGTCCACGAAACCGCCGTCGCGTCCGCCGACCCCCGTCGAAGCCACCGGGAGCACCGCAATGGCCCCGACCGAGCCCGGCACCACCCCCGATCCGCCCGACGCGTCCGCCACCCACGCCGTACCGGAAACCCCGGCGGCGGCCGGGGCCGAGACCGCCGGGCTCTCCCCCGCCGAAGCATTCGATGCCCTGTACGAGCACTCCGCCGCCGCTCTCTTCCGGCAGACGTTTCTGCTGACCGGGCGCCGGAACCTCTCCCGGGAGTCGGTCGCGCGGGCCTTCGCACTGGCCTGGGAGCGCTGGCCCGAGGTCGCGGTGGACCGCGAACCGGTGGGCTGGGTACGGGCCGCCGCGTACGAGTACGCCATGTCCCCCTGGCACCGGCTGCGCCGCGCCCACCGCCGGCTCGACCCGCCGCCGGCCGAACCCGGTCCGCGCGCCCTGCTCGACGCGCTGCTCGAACTGCCGCCGTCGTACCGCCGCACCCTGCTGCTCTACGACGGCGTCGGCCTGGATCTGCCGGAGACGGCGGCGGAGACGGAGGCGAGCACCCCGGCGGCGGCAGGCCGGCTGATGAACGCCCGCGCCGCGGTCGCCGAGCGGCTGCCCGAGCTGGCGGAGCCCTCGTCGCCCACCGAGCAGTCGGCGCTCCTGCACGAGCGGCTCGGCGCACTCGCCCTGGCCCAGCCCGCCGACCCGCTCCCGCCACCCGTCGTGATCCGCACGGACAGCGAGCGCAAGGCCCAGCTGTGGACCCGGGCGGCCATCTCCTTCACGGTGCTGATCATCGGCCTGACGCTGCTCACGCTGGCGACGGGCCCGACGCGGTACGAGACCCCGGAGTCACCCGCCCAGCGGGTCGGCGGGGTGCCGCCGCGAGGCGGTGCGCAGAAGTTGACGCCGCAGGACCTGAAGCTCCAGAAGGAGCTCCACGGCGAGCTCGTACAGGGTCCGGCACGGCTGATCCCCGAGGCCGGCTGAACGAAGAGATCCGTAGCTCCGTTCCGCGCGGACGGAGCTACGGCGGCGGACGGAGATACGGCGATACGGAAACGGCGCGGGTCCGTACCCCTGATCGGGTACGGACCCGCGCCGTCTGTGCGGTGACGCGATACTGCTGTGCTGCTCCGACGCGGTGTAGCGATCAGGCGCCGAGGATCTCGCGAGCCAGCTTGGCGGTCTCGGTCGGCGTCTTGCCGACCTTGACACCGGCGGCCTCAAGGGCCACCTTCTTCGCCTCGGCGGTGCCGGAGGAGCCGGAGACGATGGCGCCGGCGTGGCCCATGGTCTTGCCCTCGGGGGCGGTGAAGCCCGCGACGTAACCGACGACCGGCTTGGTGACGTTGGCCTTGATGAAGTCGGCCGCACGCTCCTCGGCGTCGCCGCCGATCTCGCCGATCATCACGATCAGGTCGGTCTCGGGGTCGGCCTCGAACGCCGCGAGGGCGTCGATGTGCGTCGTGCCGATGACCGGGTCGCCACCGATGCCGACGGCGGACGAGAAGCCGATGTCACGGAGCTCGTACATCATCTGGTAGGTCAGCGTGCCGGACTTGGACACGAGGCCGATGCGGCCGGGCTTGGTGATGTCGCCCGGGATGATGCCGGCGTTGGACTGGCCGGGGGTGATCAGGCCGGGGCAGTTCGGGCCGATGATCCGGGTCTTGTTGCCCTTCGAGCCGGCGTACGCCCAGAAGGCGGCCGAGTCGTGGACGGCGATGCCCTCGGTGATGACGACCGCGAGCGGGATCTCGGCGTCGATCGCCTCGACGACGGCGGCCTTCGCGAAGGCCGGCGGCACGAAGAGGACGGACACGTCCGCGCCGGTCTTCTCCATCGCCTCGGCGACGGAGCCGAAGACGGGTACCTCGGTGCCGTCGAAGTCGACGGAGGTGCCGGCCTTGCGCGGGTTCACACCGCCGACGATGTTGGTGCCGTCACCGAGCATGAGCTTGGTGTGCTTCATGCCGGTGGCGCCGGTCATCCCCTGGACGATGACCTTGCTGTCCTTGGTGAGGAAGATTGCCATGGTGTTGGAGTCCCTTAGTCCCTTGTCGTGTCGGAGACGCGCAACGTCACAGCGCAGCCGCGGCGAGCTCGGCGGCCTTGTCGGCCGCGCCGTCCATGGTGTCCACGCGCTGGACCAGCGGGTGGTTGGCGTCGGAAAGGATCTTGCGACCCAGCTCCGCGTTGTTGCCGTCGAGTCGCACGACCAGCGGCTTGGTGACTTCCTCGCCCTTGGACTTGAGCAGCGCGAGCGCCTGGACGATGCCGTTGGCGACCTCGTCGCACGCGGTGATGCCACCGAAGACGTTGACGAAGACGGACTTGACGTCCGGGTCGCCGAGGATGATCTCCAGGCCGTTCGCCATGACCTCGGCGGAGGCGCCACCACCGATGTCGAGGAAGTTGGCGGGCTTCACGTTGCCGTGGTTCTCACCGGCGTACGCGACAACGTCCAGCGTCGACATGACCAGACCGGCACCGTTACCGATGATGCCGACCTCGCCGTCGAGCTTGACGTAGTTGAGGTTCTTGGCCTTGGCGGCGGCCTCGAGCGGGTTGGCTGCGGCCTTGTCCTCAAGGGCCTCGTGCTCGGGCTGACGGAAGTCGGCGTTCTCGTCGAGAGACACCTTGCCGTCCAGCGCGAGGATGTCGCCGGAGGCGACCTTGGCGAGCGGGTTCACCTCGACGAGGAGCGCGTCCTCGGCGACGAAGGTGTCCCACAGCGTCACCAGGACCTCGGCGACCTTCTCGGCGACCTCGGCCGGGAACTTCGCCTGGGCGACGATCTCGCGGGCCTTCTCGATGTCGACGCCGTCGACGGCGTTGACCGGGACCTTCGCGAGGGCCTCGGGGGTCTTCTCCGCGACCTCCTCGATGTCCATGCCGCCCTGCACCGAGGCCATGGCCAGGAAGGTGCGGTTGGTGCGGTCGAGGAGGTACGAGACGTAGTACTCCTCAAGAATCTCCGGCGCGGTCTCGGCGATCATCACCTTGTGGACCGTGTGGCCCTTGATGTCCATGCCGAGGATGTCGGTCGCGCGGGCGACCGCCTCGTCGGGGGTGGAAGCCAGCTTGACGCCGCCGGCCTTGCCGCGGCCGCCGACCTTCACCTGCGCCTTGACGACCGACTTGCCGCCCAGCCGCTCGGTCGCCTCGCGGGCTGCCTCAGGCGTGTCGATGACTTCACCGGCCAGCACCGGTACACCGTGCTTGGCGAAGAGGTCCCTCGCCTGGTACTCGAACAGGTCCACGCGCGTCCGTCCCTTAATCAATGGTCTCGCGGTTCGTTTTCTGCGTGGGCGTGCCGCGAGGGGCAACGTGACTGCATCTGTCACCAGGAAGGCGCACACGGTGACCCGGGGTACGCGGCATGTCCATCTCGCAGGTTATCCCCGAGCTCCGCAGGACCCTAAATCACAGATCACACCTGAGCGGTGATTACGGTCACAGATCACGCTGGTGGCCGGGTCGCGGTGGACAGAACGACGGGCGTGTCACCTGTGGGTCTCCTTGTCCGGCACGGGTAGCGGCCGCTTCTCGACGGCCGCGGCCATCACCTCCGGGAACAGGTCCGGGGTGCACGCGAAGGCCGGTGCGCCGAGGGCCCCGAGCGCCGCCGCGTGGTCGCGGTCGTAGGCGGGCGCGCCCTCGTCGGACAGCGCGAGCAGCGTCACGAACTGCACGCCGGAAGCCTTCATCGCAGCGACCCGCTTCAGCATCTCGTTGCGTATTCCGCCCTCGTAGAGGTCGCTGATGAGCACGACCACGGTGTCGGCGGGACGGGTGATTTTCGACTGGCAGTAGGCGAGCGCGCGGTTGATGTCGGTGCCGCCGCCGAGCTGGGTGCCGAAGAGTACGTCCACGGGGTCGTCGAGCTGGTCGGTGAGGTCTACCACCGCTGTGTCGAAGACGACGAGCCTGGTCCGCAGAGCGCGCATGGACGCGAGTACCGCGCCGAAGACGGAGGCGTAGACGACGGAGGCGGCCATCGACCCCGACTGGTCGATGCAGAGGATCACGTCCTTCTTCACGGACCGGGCGGCCCGCCCGTAGCCGATGAGCCGCTCGGGGACGACGGTGCCGTACTCGGGGAGGTAGTTCTTGAGGTTGGCCCGGATGGTGCGGTCCCAGTCGATGTCGCTGTGACGCGGCCGGTCGATCTTCGCCGAGCGGTCCAGCGCGCCGGTGAGTGTGGCCCTGGTGCGGGTGGCGAGCCGCTTCTCCAGGTCCTCGACGACCTTGCGCACGACCGCTCTCGCGGTCTCCTTCGTCGTCTCGGGCATGGCCTTGTTGAGCGAGAGGAGCGTGCCCACGAGATGTACGTCCGCCTCGACGGCCTCCAGCATCTCCGGTTCGAGGAGCAGTGCGGCGAGGCCGAGCCGGTCGATCGCGTCACGCTGCATGACCTGGACGACGGAACTGGGGAAGTACGTGCGGATGTCGCCGAGCCAGCGGGCCACGGAGGGGGCGGAGGCCCCGAGTCCGGCCGAGCGGCTGTTCCTGCCCCGGCCGCCGGGATTGGCGCCGTCGCCGTACAGCGCGGTCAGTGCGGCGTCCATCGCGGCGTCGCGCCCGGTGAGGGTGCGGCCGGTGCTCTCGGCGCTGTCCCCGCCCAGGACCAGCCGCCACCGCCGCAGCCGCTCGTCGTCCGCCGGGCCGGGCTGCGGGCCGGTGTGTGCCTGCGGGCCGGTGTGCACCCGCGGCGGTGTGGTGCCGGCCGTGTCCGTGTCCGTGGTCATCCCGTTGCCCCCAGCGGTTCCTTGGCGTTCTCGGCTCTCCCGGCCTGCCCGGACGGGGCGTCATCGGCCGGGACCGAGTCGTTGTGCAGTCCGAGCAGAAGGCGCAGCACCGGCTCGACCGCGTCCGCCCGCGCCTCGTCCAGGCCCGGGGCGAATCCGGGTGCCGTCGGCCCGGAGCCCGTGCCCGGACCGGTGGCTGCCGGTCCCCCGGCGGCCGGGCCGCGCCTCACGAGCTCGCCCAGGGTGCGCCGTACGCCCGCTTCGTACGCCGAGAACGTGCGTCGCAGCAGTGGCAGCACATCGGCGAAGAGGTCGGCGGGCACCCCGGTGAGCCAGGCGTCGACCAGGCCGAGCAGCCGCTCGTCGTGGACGAGCAGCATGCCGCCGCCGGCGGCCCCGCCGACAAAGCCCTCGATCCACGCCGCGGCGTCGGCCGGGGGTGTGCCGGGCGAGAGGGCCAGGCCCATCAGCCGTGCCGCGTCGTCCTCCGCGAGCCGTCCTTCGTCGAGCAGCAGGCGGGTCGCGCGGCCCCGGATGACCCCCGCGACCGTGTCCCGGGCGGCGAGCTTGTGCAGTACGGCGGTCCAGCGCGCACGCAGTCCGTCCGCGTCCATCCCGGCGTTCGCCGGTGCGGCGCCGGTGAGCAGCCCGATCGCGGTGTGGATCCCGTCCACCCGGCCGCGCAGTTCGGCGGCGCCGTCGGCGTCGAGCCCGGTGCAGGCGGGTGGCAGTCCGACGCAGATCCGCTCGGCGAGTCCGGCCGCTACCTCACCGAGTGCCGCGGTGTCCGTGGACCGCACGTCGCCGTAGCGCAGGGTGCGGGCCAGCGCGGGCAGTGCGTCGGCAAGATGGCCGACATCGGTGTCGAGCGCGGCGCGGTCGGCGAGGGCCCGCATCACGACGGGGAGCGCGTCGGGCAGCTCGGCCAGGAGGCACTGCTCGGCGAGTGCCGTGACCTCGGCGAGTGCGGTCGCCGAAGCCGCCTGGGTCTCGGCCTTGGCGGTCGCCGCGGAGAGCACGGTGGTGCCCCAGGTCCCGGCCTCCGCGACCTGTACGTACAGCTCGGGTTCCCAGCGCAGCCGCCAGCTCTCCCGGAAGGTGCCGGTGCTCGCCCGGCCGGCGGCCGGCTCGCCCCAGCCGACGGCGAGGACGCGCAGCCGGTGGAGCAGTCTGCTGCGGGCCGCGTCGTTGTCCTTGCGCAGGTCGAGCTCCAGCTCCCGCTCCTGTGCCTCCGGTTTGAGCCGGAGGGTGCGCTGCTGACGGGTGAGGTCGCGTTGCAGGGGTACGGCGGGGGCGGTGTCCGGCACCTGGCCGAGGGTCTCGCCGACGATCAGCCGTTCCTGGACGAGCGCGAGCGGCACATCGGAGCCTTCGCACATCACGGCGCGGATCGCGTCGGTCGTCTCGCTCAGTCCGGCGAGCGGGCGACCGCGCATGGCGGCCAGGGTCCCGGCGAGCCGGACGGCCTCGATGACATGGGCGGACGATACGAACCGGTCCTCGTCGCGCATGAGTCCGGCGACCTTGGTCATCCACCGCTCGATCGGGCGGTCCGGGGCGTCGAAGAGGTGTCCGTACCAACCGGGCGAGTCGATGCCCGCCCCGTATCCGCTGTGCCGGGCGAGCCGCCGGTGCGACCAGGGCACCCAGGTCAGCTCGGCCTTGACCTTGGGCAGCCCTTTGAGCAGGGCCCGGTCGGCGGCGAGGGTGGTCCTCGTGCCGAGCGCGGGCACGTGCCAGGCGCCACAGACGACCGCGATGTCGTCGCCGAACTCCTTCCCGGCCTTGCGCAGTTGGATGCGCATATGGGCCTCACGGACGGCGTCGCGGGGGTGGCCGCCGTCCCCGTACACCTCGCGCAGGGCGGTCATCGCCTCGGCGAGCGCGGCGAACGGTGCGCGCGGGTCGACGGCCTCGCCGTCCCGGGTGCGGTGTTCGACGACGTCCTCCCACCAGCGCTCCGGGTCGTCGTAGCCCGCCGTGTCGGCGAGCACACCGATGGGGTCGATCGGGGCTTGCGCGGCCGAGCCGCCCGCATCGGGCGTGCCCTCCGCGTCCGCTCCGCTCTCCGCGCCCTCCCCGTCCGCTTCGCGTTCCGCGGCCTGCGTCATGGCCAGGGAGTTCGCCGCGGGCAGATCGATGAACCGGACCGGAACGCCGTGCTCAAGGGCCCAGCGGATCGCGACCCACTCGGGCGAGAACGCGGCCAGCGGCCAGAACGCCGCCTGCCCCGGGTCGTCGACGGCATGGGCGAGCAGCGCGACCGGCGGCCGCATCCTCTCGTCGGCCGCCAGCGGCAGCAGCGCGTCGGCCTCCGGGGGCCCTTCGACGAGCACCGCCTGCGGGCGGGCGGCGTCCAGCGCCGCGCGGACGGCCCGGGCCGAGCCCGGTCCGTGGTGCCGCACCCCCAGCAGCAGCGGTCCCGCAGGACGCTCGGCCCGGGTCATACGGATACCTCACGGCAGGCGCGGTAGAAGTCCTTCCACCCGTCCCGCTCCCGGACCACCGTCTCCAGATACTCCTGCCAGACCACCCGGTCGGCCGCGGGGTCACGGACGACCGCGCCGAGGATGCCCGCCGCCACATCACCGGGGCGCAGCACCCCGTCGCCGAAGTGCGCGGCCAGGGCCAGGCCGTTGGTGACGACGGAGATCGCCTCGGCCGTCGACAGCGTCCCCGAGGGGGACTTGAGCCTGGTGCGGCCGTCGGTGGTGACTCCGTCGCGCAATTCGCGGAAGACCGTGACGACGCGCCGGATCTCGGCCATGCCGTCCGGTGCGGCCGGGAGGTCGAGCGAGCGCCCGATCTGGTCGACGCGCCGGGACACGATGTCGACCTCGGCATCGGGGGTGGCCGGCAGCGGGAGCACGACGGTGTTGAACCGGCGGCGCAGGGCGCTGGACAGCTCGTTGACCCCGCGGTCGCGGTCGTTGGCGGTGGCGATGACATTGAATCCGCGGACCGCCTGGACCTCCTGTCCCAGTTCGGGGACGGGGAGCGTCTTCTCCGACAGGATCGTGATGAGCGAGTCCTGCACATCGGCGGGGATACGGGTGAGCTCCTCGATCCGCGCGGTCATGCCGTCGGACATGGCGCGCATGAGCGGGCTGGGCACCAGGGCGTCGCGGCTGGGCCCGTGCGCGAGCAGCTGCGCGTAGTTCCATCCATAGCGGACGGCCTCTTCGGGAGTGCCCGCCGTGCCCTGGACGAGCAGCGTCGAGTCGCCGCTGACGGCGGCCGCGAGGTGCTCCGAGACCCAGGTCTTGGCGGTGCCCGGAACGCCGAGGAGCAGCAGGGCCCGGTCGGTGGCGAGCGTGGTCACGGCGACCTCGACGAGGCGGCGCGGGCCCACGTACTTCGGTGTGATCACGGTGCCGTCCGGCAGTGCGCCACCGAGCAGGTAGGTGGCGACGGCCCACGGGGAAAGCTTCCAACGGGCGGGCCGTGGGCGGTCGTCGGCCGCGGCGAGGGCCTTCAGCTCATGGGCGAAGGCCTCCTCGGCATGCGGCCGGAGAGCCTGTACGCCGACGGCGGCAGTGGTTTCGGACACGGTCATGGATCCCCCTCCGGATCGGTCGACCCGATGTGGTTCCCACCGTGCACCATGGCACTGACAATCGGCCCCGATTGCAGGTCAGGGCCGATTCCCCGGCTGAGGAAGGGGAGTTCAGCCGGCTATTGGCGAGACGGCCACGCAGCCACCCGCGGCGAGCGCGCCCTCGTCCTTCGCCTCCTTGATGACCTTGCCCTTGTACGTGATCGAGCAGGAGACTTCGGCCCCGCCCTCGTCGACAGCGATCGGCATGACCGCGGGGGGCATGATCCCACGCAGCGTGACGGTCTTGCGCCAGGGCAGGGTGGGCGACTCGACCGTCTGGATATCCGGTTCCATGGCCCTGCCCCCGCCGCCGTGGAACTGGATCTCGTCGACGCCCGTGCCGGTGACCTCGTAGGTGACCTCGTACGTCTCGTCCATGGCCTTGTCCACCTGGTCGACGGTCGCGGAGCAGGCGGCCAGGCCCGTGCCGAGGCCGAGAACGAGGGCCGCACAGACGGCGGTTCGGACGGCACGCAGGCTACGGATGTTGCGGGTGGTGCGAACGGTGTGGCTCATGGGTTGGTCCCCCCGGATCCATGGGTCGTCTCATCGCAGAGAATCGCAAAGGCCAAGTAAAGTCAAGATACGTGCGTGACGACGAATCAGCAGGTCAGAGTGATTGTCAGTGGCGCGCTCTACCGTCGTTCCCATGCTGCTATCTCACGGGGGAGAACCCTTGCGCACCGCCGGTCCGGTGGCGCGCTGGACGGTGGAGCAGGTACTGGCCCTCGCTCCTGACGATGCGTCACGCAAGGCGGGGAGCAAGCTCGGTTCGGCCGGTCCGTGGTCGGGCGGTGGATCCGACGGTTCGGGTGCGGTGTGGGGGCTGTGCAAGGGGAGCGGAAGCAAGCCGTACCGGACGGTGGTCGACCTCACCGGCCCCGCGTACAAGTGCAGTTGCCCCAGCCGGAAGTTCCCGTGCAAGCACGCGCTGGGTCTGCTGCTGGTCTGGGCGTCGGGCGAATCGGCCCTGCCCGCGGGCGAGGTGCCGGACTGGGCCGGCGAGTGGCTGACGGGCCGCCGCGAGCGGTCGGCCGGGAAGGCGGAGAAGCGCGCAGGGGCGGACGGCGCCCCGGCCACGGGCCCGGCCGACCCGGAGGCCGCCCGGCGACGGGCCGAGCGCCGTGCCGAGCGGATCACCGGCGGCGCGCAGGAGCTGGAGGAGCGGCTGGCCGATCTGCTGCGCGGGGGGCTCGCGGCGGCCGATCAGCCGGGGTACGGGCTCTGGGAGGAGACGGCGGCCCGCATGGTCGACGCCCAGGCGCCCGGACTGGCGGCCCGGGTGCGTGAGTTGGGCGCCATTGCGGCATCCGGTCCCGGCTGGCCGGCGCGGTTGCTGGAGGAGTGCGCGCTGCTGCATCTGCTGGACAGCGCGTGGCTGGGGATGGACCGGCTGCCGGAGCCGCTGGCAGCCACGGTCCGCACCCGGGTGGGGCTGACGGCCCCCGCCGAGGGCCCACCGGTCCGCGACCGCTGGCTGGTCCTCGCCCAGTACGACACCCCGGACGGCAAGATCGTCGCGCGTCGCATCTGGCTGTACGGGAGGGAAACGGGCCGCACGGCACTGCTGCTCTCCTTCGGAGCGGCCGGGCGCTCCCCCGACCCGGCACTGCCGGTCGGCGTCACGATCGACGCCGAGATCACGCCCTATCCGGGCGCCGGGCGGCTACGGGCGGAGCTGGGACCGCAGTTCGGTGCACCGTCGCCGACCGGCACGCCGCCACCGGGCGACACGGTGGCGGCCGCGACAGGCGCGTACGGCCACGCCCTGCGGGAGGACCCCTGGCTGGACGCCTGGCCGGTGACGCTGCGCGACGTCATACCCGTGCCGTCCGGGGACGGCTGGCAGCTGGTGGACGCGGCGGGCGATGCGGCCCTGCCCGTCGCCCCGGTGGCGCTGTCCCGGCCCGGACTGTGGAAGCTCGTCGCGCTCTCCGGCGGCTCCCCGGTCACGGTATTCGGCGAGTGCGGCCACCGCGGCTTCGACCCGTTCGCGGCCTGGTCCGCCGGGGTCGGCGACGACTCCGGGGCCGGTGCCGGGGCCGATGCCGGGATCGGCTGGGCCGACGCCACGTCCGGGACCGTGCCGCTCATCTGACGCTGGATTCGAAGGGGGACCCATGTCTGGCACCATCACACCCGCGCCATGGGAAGAGCTCGTCACCACGGCGCTTCTCGGCACCGACCGTCGCCCGGCGGGGGGAGACGGCGGGCCTGCCGCACTGCTGGACGCGGCGGCGCTCCACACCGTGCGGCGCAGGGCCGGTCTTCTGCCCGCCTCCCCCGCCGCCCGGCCCGAGCCGGCGCCCGCCGCCCCGCGG
>NZ_JBEXPH010000004.1:0-116263 GCF_040611955.1 Streptomyces sp. NPDC006510
CCCGTTCTTGCGGGCCTTCTGTTGAAGGCTGAGGACGGGGTCCTCAGCTTCTCCAGCTTCGACTACGAGGTCTCGGCCCGGGTCTCGGTGGACGCCGAGGTCGAGGAGGACGGCACGGTGCTGGTCTCCGGCCGGCTCCTCGCCGACATCTGCCGCGCCCTCCCCAACCGCCCGGTGGAGATTTCCACAGACGGTGTACGGGCGACCGTGGTCTGCGGCTCCTCGCGATTCACACTCCACACCCTTCCTGTGGAGGAGTACCCGGCGCTTCCCGAGATGCCGACCGCGACGGGCACGGTTCCCGGCGAGGTCTTCGCCTCGGCCGCCGCCCAGGTCGCCATCGCCGCGGGCCGTGACGACACGCTGCCGGTGCTGACCGGTGTGCGGATCGAGATCGAGGGCGAGACCGTCACCCTGGCCTCGACCGACCGCTACCGCTTCGCGGTCCGCGAGTTCCTCTGGAAGCCGGAGAACCCGGACGCCTCCGCTGTCGCCCTGGTGCCCGCCAAGACGCTGCTGGACACCGCCAAGGCCCTGACCAGCGGTGACACGGTGACCCTGGCACTGTCCGGCTCGGGCGCCGGTGAGGGGCTGATCGGTTTCGAGGGCGCGGGCCGGCGTACGACCACGCGGCTGCTCGAAGGCGATCTGCCGAAGTACCGCACGCTCTTCCCCACCGAGTTCAACTCGGTCACGGTCATCGAGACGGCGCCGTTCGTCGAGGCCGTCAAGCGTGTGGCCCTGGTCGCCGAGCGGAACACCCCGGTGCGGCTCAGCTTCGAGCAGGGCGTGCTGATCCTGGAGGCGGGTTCCAGCGACGACGCACAGGCTGTGGAGCGGGTCGACGCGGTGCTGGAGGGCGACGACATCTCGATCGCCTTCAACCCGACCTTCCTGCTGGACGGGCTGAGCGCGATCGACTCCCCGGTCGCTCAGCTCTCGTTCACGACGTCCACCAAGCCCGCGCTGCTCAGCGGCCGCCCGGCGGTGGATGCCGATGCGGATGATGCGTACAAGTACCTGATCATGCCGGTCCGCCTCTCCGGCTGATCCGGTCATCGGTCCTGTCACGGCAGTTTCCCGACGGGCACGCTCGGCGCCGAGCATGCCCGTCGGTCTGTCCCCGGCCGGGCGTAGGCTCGTCCCTGGGTACGAATCGGCACAACGCTTAAGGAATCTCTGATGGAGCTCGGTCTCGTCGGCCTCGGCAAGATGGGCGGCAACATGCGCGAGCGCATCCGCCGCGCTGGCCACACCGTCATCGGTTACGACCGCAACCCGGACGTCTCCGATGTCCACAGCCTCGAAGAGCTTGTGGGCAAGCTGAAGGGTCCTCGGGTCGTCTGGGTGATGGTTCCGGCCGGTGCCCCGACCCAGGCCACCATCGACGAGCTCGCCGGTCTCCTCTCCCCCGGCGACATCGTCGTGGACGGCGGGAACTCCCGCTGGACCGACGACGAGAAGCACGCGGTCGAGCTGGGCATCAAGGGCATCGGCTTCGTGGACTGCGGCGTCTCCGGCGGCGTCTGGGGCCTGGAGAACGGCTACGCGCTGATGTACGGCGGCGACGCCGAGAACGTGGCGAAGGTCCAGCCGATCTTCGACGCGCTGAAGCCCGAGGGCGACTTCGGTTCCGTCCACGCGGGCAAGGTCGGTGCCGGCCACTTCGCGAAGATGGTCCACAACGGCATCGAGTACGCCATGATGCAGGCCTACGCCGAGGGCTGGGAGCTCCTGGAGAAGGTCGACTCCGTCACCGATGTGCGCGAGGTCTTCCGCTCCTGGCAGGAGGGCACGGTCATCCGTTCCTGGCTGCTCGACCTGGCGGTCAACGCGCTG
Organism: Streptomyces sp. NPDC006510; assembly: GCF_040611955.1. Classification (NCBI taxonomy): domain Bacteria; kingdom Bacillati; phylum Actinomycetota; class Actinomycetes; order Kitasatosporales; family Streptomycetaceae; genus Streptomyces; species Streptomyces sp. NPDC006510. Next base: position 1,840 of record NZ_JBEXPH010000004.1, read on the forward strand.
GACGACGACGAGCACCTCGACAAGCTCCGTGGCTACGCCGCCGACTCCGGTGAGGGCCGGTGGACGGTGGAGGCCGCGATCGACAACGCGGTGCCGCTGCCCGCGATCACCGCGTCGCTCTTCGCGCGTTTCGCCTCGCGCCAGGACGACTCCCCCCAGATGAAGATGATCGCCGCGCTGCGCAACCAGTTCGGTGGCCACGCGGTCGAGAACAAGAAGTAACCGCAACGAGTGGCGGATCGGACCAAGGCGTTCGGTCCGCTCCACGAAGCACGGAGCAGGAAGCCGGGAAGGTCGGCGTACACCCATGCATGTCACGCATCTCTCGCTGGCCGACTTCCGCTCGTACGCCCGGGTCGAGGTACCTCTCGAGCCGGGCGTCACCGCTTTCGTGGGGGCCAATGGCCAGGGCAAGACGAATCTGGTGGAGGCGGTCGGCTATCTCGCGACGCTCGGCAGTCATCGGGTCTCCTCCGATGCGCCGCTGGTGCGGATGGGCGCGGACCGGGCTGTCATCCGCGCCGCCGTGACGCAGGGAGAGCGTTCGCAGCTGATCGAGCTCGAGCTCAATCCCGGCAAGGCCAATCGGGCCCGTATCAATCGATCGTCACAGGTCAGGCCGCGTGACGTGCTGGGGATAGTGCGTACGGTGCTGTTCGCACCGGAGGATCTGTCGCTGGTCAAGGGGGACCCCGGGGAGCGGCGGCGCTTTCTCGACGAGTTGATCACGGCTCGTTCGCCGCGGATGGCGGGTGTGCGCTCGGACTACGAGCGGGTGCTGAAGCAGCGCAACACCCTGCTGAAGTCGGCGGCGATGGCGCGTCGGCACGGTGGCAGGTCGATGGACCTGTCCACGCTCGACGTGTGGGACCAGCATCTGGGCCGGGTGGGCGCGGAGCTGCTGGCACAGCGGCTGGATCTGATCGCGACCCTCCAGCCGCTGGCGGACAAGGCGTATGCGGATGTCGCGCCCGGTGGCGGCCCGGTGGCGTTGGAGTACCGCAGTTCGGTCGGGGCGGGTGTGGAGTCCGCGCGTACCCGTGAGGAGCTGTACGAGCAGCTGATCGCCGCGCTGGCGGAGGTCCGTAAGCAGGAGATCGAGCGGGGTGTGACGCTGGTCGGTCCGCACCGTGACGATGTGGTGCTGGGGCTGCGGGGGATGCCGGCCAAGGGGTACGCGAGCCATGGCGAGTCCTGGTCGTACGCGTTGGCGCTGCGGCTGGCTTCGTACGATCTGCTGCGCAGCGAGGGCAATGAGCCGGTGCTGGTGCTTGACGATGTTTTCGCGGAGCTGGATGCGCGGCGTCGTGAGCGGCTGGCGGAACTGGTGGCTCCGGGTGAGCAGGTGCTGGTGACGGCCGCGGTGGACGACGATGTTCCGGGTGTGCTGGCGGGGGCGCGGTACGCGGTGTCCGCGGGTGAGGTGGAGCGGCTGTGAGCGGCCGCGGTGCGGGGTCCAAGGAGCCGTCCCAGGAGCGTTCCGGTGGGGGTAGGGTGCCGGAGCCCTCGGGGGTCGATCTGGCGCGGGTGGCGTTGCGTGCGGCGAAGGAGCAGGCGCGGGCGCGTGGTGCCGCGGCGCAGCAGAAGAAGCAGGCCAGGCGGGGTGGCGGGCTGCGTTCGGGTGCGCGGGCGGATGGGCGTGATCCGTTGCCGCTGGGTTCTGCGATCAACCGTCTGATCACCGAGCGCGGCTGGGAGACTCCGGCGGCGGTGGGTGGGGTGATGGGTCGCTGGCCGCAGATCGTCGGTGAAGATCTGGCCAATCATTGTGTGCCGTTGCGGTACGACGAGGACCCGGACGAGCGGGTGCTGACGGTGCAGTGCGACTCGACGGCGTGGGCGACGCAGCTGCGGTTGCTGGCGCCTCAGCTGGTGGCCCGGCTGAATGCGGATCTGGGGCAGGGCACGGTGCGGTTGATCAAGGTGCTGGGGCCCGGTGGTCCGCAGCGCAGGTTTGGTCCGCTGCGGGCGCCGGGGAGTACAGGGCCCGGCGACACCTACGGCTGACCTGGGCTTTTCCCGTTTTCGAGTTGCTGCCGGGCTGCCTCCTGGGCTGCCCCTCGGCTGCTTTGCGGGCTCTTTGCGGCCCCGTTCCCGGCTCGGCTGCGGCTGCGCGGGCGCTTGTCCGTCGGATCCAGGTTGTACGGGTTTGTGGTGGTTTAAACCATGCGGCGGAAGTGGGGCGTCCCTCACGGTAGCGGGAGGTTGACAGGCCGAAGCGCTCAAGGCCCGCGTGAGCCTCCTGAGGGCCCTTCCTGAATATGGGGAGTCGTCAGCCGCTCATTCAGGGCGGCACATGCGTACTCAGGTACCAGCAAACCCCCATTCATGTCGGCGCTACCGGTAGACTGGTCGACAATCCCGCATCCTTGCGGGAGTCGTCGATACAAGCCGAACGACGCAGCCGCTCCCGTTTGCCCGGAGAACGGCCTGTGCTGTGCCAGAAAGGGCGCTTCGTGGCCGATTCCGGCAACCCCAACGAGAACATTCCGTCCACATCCGGTGATCGCGCCGAGGTCACCGCCTCCGGCGAAGGAGTCGGCTCGGGCGAGGTCACGGCCTCGTACGACGCCAGCGCGATCACCGTCCTCGAGGGCTTGGACGCGGTCCGCAAGCGACCTGGCATGTACATCGGCTCGACCGGTGAGCGTGGACTCCACCACCTTGTGTACGAGGTCGTCGACAACTCGGTCGACGAGGCCCTGGCCGGGCACGCGGACACGATCGACGTCACGATCCTCGCCGACGGCGGGGTCCGGGTGATCGACAACGGCCGTGGCATCCCGGTCGACATCGTGCCGTCGGAGAAGAAGCCCGCGGTCGAGGTCGTGCTGACGGTGCTGCACGCCGGCGGCAAGTTCGGCGGAGGCGGCTATGCCGTCTCCGGCGGTCTGCACGGTGTCGGTGTCTCCGTGGTGAACGCGCTGTCGGCGCGCGTCTCGGTCGAGGTCAGGCGGGACGGTTTCCGCTGGACCCAGGACTACAAGCTGGGTGTGCCCACCGCTCCGCTGGCCCGTAACGAGGCCACCGAGGAGTCGGGGACGTCGGTCACCTTCTGGGCCGACGGGGACATCTTCGAGACGACCGAGTACTCCTTCGAGACCTTGTCGCGCCGTTTCCAGGAGATGGCGTTCCTCAACAAGGGCCTGACGATCAAGCTCACCGACGAGCGCGAGTCGGCGAAGGCGACGCTGGGTGCGGAGGTCGCCGAGGTGGCCGACGTCGCCGAGGAGGAGCAGGCCCGTACGGTCACGTACCACTACGAGGGCGGCATCGTCGACTTCGTGAAGTACCTCAACTCCCGCAAGGGCGATGTCATTCACCAGTCGGTGATCGACATCGAGGCCGAGGACAAGGAGCGTCTCCTCTCGGCCGAGATCGCGATGCAGTGGAACACGCAGTACAGCGAGGGTGTGTACTCCTTCGCGAACACGATCCACACGCATGAGGGCGGTACGCACGAGGAAGGTTTCCGCGCCGCGCTGACCACGCTGGTCAACAAGTACGCGCGGGACAAGAAGCTGCTGCGCGAGAAGGACGACAACCTCACGGGTGACGACATCCGTGAGGGTCTGACGGCGATCATCTCGGTGAAGCTGGGCGAGCCGCAGTTCGAGGGGCAGACGAAGACCAAGCTGGGCAACACGGAGGCGAAGACCTTCGTCCAGAAGGTCGTCCACGAGCACCTGACGGACTGGTTCGACCGCAATCCGAACGAGGCGGCCGACATCATCCGCAAGGGCATCGCGGCGGCCACGGCCCGGGTCGCGGCCCGCAAGGCGCGTGATCTGACCCGTCGCAAGGGGCTCCTGGAGAGCGCCTCGCTGCCGGGCAAGCTGAGTGACTGCCAGTCCAACGACCCGACGAAGTGCGAGATCTTCATCGTCGAGGGTGACTCCGCCGGTGGTTCGGCGAAGTCCGGCCGTAATCCGATGTACCAGGCGATCCTGCCGATCCGCGGCAAGATCCTGAACGTCGAGAAGGCCCGGGTCGACAAGATCCTGCAGAACACCGAGGTCCAGGCGCTGATCTCAGCCTTCGGTACCGGGGTCCACGAGGATTTCGACATCGAGAAGCTGCGCTATCACAAGATCATCCTGATGGCGGACGCCGACGTCGACGGTCAGCACATCAACACCCTGCTGCTGACGTTCCTCTTCCGCTTCATGCGTCCGCTGGTCGAGGCCGGGCACGTGTATCTCTCCCGCCCGCCGCTCTACAAGATCAAGTGGGGCCGGGACGACTTCGAGTACGCGTACTCGGACCGGGAGCGCGACGCCCTGGTCGAGCTGGGCAAGCAGAACGGCAAGCGGATCAAGGAAGACTCGATCCAGCGCTTCAAGGGTCTCGGCGAGATGAACGCCGAGGAGCTGCGCGTCACCACGATGGACGTCGACCACCGGGTTCTCGGCCAGGTCACGCTGGACGACGCGGCGCAGGCCGACGACCTCTTCTCGGTGCTGATGGGCGAGGACGTCGAGGCACGGCGCTCGTTCATCCAGCGCAACGCCAAGGACGTCCGCTTCCTCGACATCTGAGTCGGCCGTACCAGCAAGCCGCCGCTCGAAAGGACTTTGACCAGCAATGGCCGACGAGAACACCCCTGTGACACCTGAAGAGGAGCCCGCCGCGGCGGGTGTGGGCATGCGTGTCGAGCCCGTGGGGCTCGAGACGGAGATGCAGCGCTCCTACCTCGACTACGCGATGTCCGTCATCGTCTCGCGTGCGCTGCCGGACGTACGGGACGGTCTCAAGCCCGTCCACCGCCGGGTGCTGTACGCGATGTACGACGGCGGCTACCGGCCCGAGAAGGGCTTCTACAAGTGCGCCCGTGTCGTCGGTGACGTCATGGGTACGTACCACCCGCACGGTGACTCGTCGATCTACGACGCACTGGTGCGTCTGGCGCAGCCGTGGTCGATGCGCATGCCGCTGGTGGACTCCAACGGCAACTTCGGTTCTCCGGGCAACGACCCGGCCGCCGCCATGCGGTACACCGAGTGCAAGATGATGCCGCTGTCCATGGAGATGGTCCGGGACATCGACGAGGAGACCGTCGATTTCCAGGACAACTACGACGGCCGCAACCAGGAGCCGACGGTTCTGCCGGCGCGGTTCCCGAACCTGCTGGTCAACGGTTCGGCGGGCATCGCGGTCGGTATGGCGACCAACATCCCGCCGCACAATCTGCGTGAGGTCGCGGCCGGTGCGCAGTGGTATCTGGAGCACCCGGAGGCCTCTCAGGAGGAGCTCCTGGACGCACTGATCGAGCGGATCAAGGGCCCGGACTTCCCGACGGGCGCGCTCGTGGTGGGCCGCAAGGGCATCGAGGAGGCGTACCGCACCGGCCGTGGCTCGATCACGATGCGTGCGGTCGTCGCGGTCGAGGAGATCCAGAACCGGCAGTGCCTGGTCGTCACGGAGCTCCCGTACCAGACCAACCCCGACAACCTGGCGCAGAAGATCGCCGACCTGGTGAAGGACGGCAAGATCGGCGGGATCGCCGACGTCCGTGACGAGACGTCGTCGCGTACGGGCCAGCGCCTGGTCGTCGTGCTGAAGCGGGACGCGGTCGCCAAGGTCGTGCTGAACAACCTGTACAAGCACACCGATCTGCAGACCAATTTCGGCGCGAACATGCTGGCGCTGGTCGACGGTGTGCCGCGCACCCTCTCGATCGACGCGTTCATCCGGCACTGGGTGACGCACCAGATCGAGGTCATCGTCCGGCGTACGAAGTTCCGGCTGCGCAAGGCGGAGGAGCGGGCGCACATCCTGCGTGGTCTGCTCAAGGCGCTGGACGCGATCGACGAGGTCATCGCGCTCATCCGGCGCAGCCAGACGGTCGAGGTGGCGCGCGAGGGCCTGATGGGCCTGCTGGAGATCGACGAGATCCAGGCGAACGCGATCCTGGAGATGCAGCTGCGCCGGCTGGCCGCGCTGGAGCACCAGAAGATCACGGCCGAGCACGACGAGCTCCAGGCGAAGATCAACGAGTACAACGCGATCCTGGTGTCGCCGGAGCGGCAGCGGAAGATCGTCAGCGAGGAGCTGGCGGCGATCGTCGAGAAGTTCGGCGACGACCGCCGTTCCAAGCTGGTGCCCTTCGACGGTGACATGTCCATCGAGGACCTGATCGCCGAGGAGGACATCGTCGTCACGATCTCGCGCGGCGGCTATGTGAAGCGCACGAAGACGGACGACTACCGCTCGCAGAAGCGCGGCGGCAAGGGCGTGCGCGGTACGAAGCTCAAGGAAGACGACATCGTCGACCACTTCTTCGTGTCGACGACGCACCACTGGCTGCTGTTCTTCACGAACAAGGGCCGGGTGTACCGGGCGAAGGCGTACGAGCTCCCGGATGCCGGCCGCGACGCCCGTGGCCAGCACGTCGCCAACCTGCTGGCCTTCCAGCCGGACGAGCAGATCGCCCAGATCCTGGCGATCCGTGACTACGAGGCCGCGCCGTATCTGATCCTGGCCACGAAGGGCGGTCTGGTGAAGAAGACCGCGCTGAAGGACTATGACTCGCCGCGTTCGGGCGGTGTCATCGCCATCAACCTCCGGGAGACGGCCGACGGCTCGGACGACGAGCTGATCGGTGCGGAGCTGGTTTCGGCCGAGGACGATCTGCTGCTCATCAGCAAGAAGGCCCAGTCGATCAGGTTCACCGCGACGGACGATGCGCTGCGCCCGATGGGCCGTGCGACTTCGGGTGTCAAGGGCATGAGTTTCCGCGAGGGCGACGAACTGCTCTCGATGAATGTTGTCCGGCCGGGTACGTTCGTGTTCACTGCCACCGACGGTGGGTACGCGAAGCGGACCCCTGTCGACGAGTACCGGGTTCAGGGCCGTGGCGGTCTGGGCATCAAGGCTGCCAAGATCGTGGAGGACCGGGGCTCACTGGTCGGCGCGCTGGTGGTCGAGGAGACGGATGAGATCCTCGCCATCACGCTCGGCGGTGGTGTGATTCGTACGCGAGTCAATGAAGTCAGGGAGACGGGCCGTGACACCATGGGCGTCCAACTGATCAATCTGGGCAAGCGCGATGCCGTCGTCGGTATTGCCCGTAACGCCGAAGCCGGTCGTGAGGCCGAAGAAGTCGAGGGGTCCGAGGACGCCGAGACCGCGACGGCGGAGGGTGCCGAGAGCACGGTCGAGGGCAATGTCGAAGGCACGTCGCCTTCGGCCGGGGAGCACGAGGAGTAGAGCGTGAGTGGAGCCACGGGCGCCGGTTCGGCCGCTTCCGGAGCAGGAGCGAACGGTGCCCGTGGCCCTGCCGCGGACTCCCAAGGGGGCATTGTGACGGACACCCGGGGGCCTCAGCCCCAGTACGAGGGCTACGCGACCGGGCCGTTGCCGGGTGAGCGCGAGCCCGCACCGGGGCAGAGCGGGCCGTACCACCCGCCGCAGGCGTATCCCTCGCCCGCGGGCGGGACCCAGGGCGGCCGGCCGCACGGCACGCAGGGCGGTGCACAGGGCGTCGGCGCCGCGCAGGCGGCCCGGCGGCCGCGGACGGGGGCGCGGACGACTCCGCGTACCCGCAAGGCGCGGCTGCGGGTGGCCAAGGCCGATCCGTGGTCGGTGATGAAGGTCAGCTTCCTGCTCTCCATCGCGCTCGGCATCTGCACGGTCGTGGCGTCCGCGGTGCTGTGGATGGTGATGGACGCGATGGGCGTCTTCTCCACCGTGGGCGGAACGATCAGCGAGGCCACCGGTTCGAACGAGGGCAACGGCTTCGATCTCCAGTCGTTCCTGTCGCTGCCGAGGGTTCTCATCTTCACCTCGGTCATCGCGGTGATCGACGTGGTTCTGGCGACCGCCCTGGCGACGCTGGGCTCCTTCATCTACAACTTGTCGGCGGGCTTCGTGGGCGGTATCGAGCTCACGCTGGCCGAGGACGAGTAGGGCGCCGGGTATCGATTTTGGGACTGGCCCCGACGTGCGCTAATCTTCAGAAGTCAGCGCACAGCGCGGCGGGGCTATAGCTCAGTTGGTTAGAGCGCATCCCTGATAAGGATGAGGCCACAGGTTCAAATCCTGTTAGCCCCACAGTACGAAGGCCCTCGACCGGATCCGGTCGAGGGCCTTCGGCATTACGGCTGACACCCGCGGTCGGCATCCGCGGCCGGCGTCCGTGGCCGACGTCAGTAGGTTGGCCGCATCTCTTCCGTACTTGTTGTCGGTTACGACCCGCAGGCCCTGCCCGGCGTCGACGCGGATGCCATCCGCGCGACTCTCGCCGGGGAACTGAGGCGGTTCGAGGAGCGTGGCATCGAAGCGGCCATGACGCTGGTGGTGTTCGACGAGTCGGCCGAGCCCGCGATCGTCGCGTCGCTGGCGGAGCGTCCGTGGGACGTGGTGGTCGTCGGGGGCGGGATCCGCAAGACCGAGCAGTTGCTCCCGCTCTTCGAGCAGATCGTGAATCTGATCCGCCGCCATGCGCCTCGGGCCGCCATCGCGTTCAACACCGGCGGAAGGGACACCGTCGAGGCGGCGCAGCGCTGGCTCCGGTAGGCGGGGAAAGCCGCTGGAGGCACGGAGAAGCCCCCGTCCGGTGTGAACCGGCCCGGGGGCTCTGTGCGTCAGTTGAGCGGCTCTCAGGGAGGCAGCAGGGACGCGTCCCCCACCGCGGCCCCGTGGGCGGTGCGGGCGGCGTTCCAGATGTCCGTGGTGTCCATGGTGTCGACGGACAGATGGCGGGTGGCGGGCGAGGAGCCGTGTGCTTCGGCGTGGATGCGCTGCTTCATCGTGGGTGGCAGCGCCCGGTCGCGCGGAAGGGTCCATCGCACCGACGGGGTGGTCGCGGTTGCCGCGGTCGCACCCGTGTGTTCGTGATTCGTGGTGGTCGGCTCCGTGGCGCTCTGCTCCGTGGCCGCCGCCGGGGTGCTCATGATCCCCAGCGCGGTGAGCAGCGCGAAGAGGGCGGTGACGAAGGCGGTCCAGATGCTCTTGGGCTTGAAGGTGCTCATGGCCCCTCGCTTTCGGGTGGTCCGGTTTGCTTACCTTTCTGATGATGTGGATGTGGTTCGCGATTTCATGGACCGACGCCACCGATCCGCCGATCTTCTGATGAACACCACTCGTATGGTTCAACCGGTCTTGACGGGCTCGCGCGGGGTCCGCGGGCCGCGGCCGGATCCGCCGGGCGGAGCGGTCCCCGGGTGATCGCTCCTCGCCGGGCGCCAGTTGGGTCGCAGGCAGGTCACCGGTTGATATCGGCCGGTGTGTATAGTCGGGCGGCAGAAGTCCCCTACGTCAAGGAAAGACGAGGTCGCGCGGTGAAGAAGCTTCTCCTGGTCGCACTGGCCGCCATCGGCGGGCTCCTCGTGTACCGCCAGATCCAGGCGGATCGCGCCGAGCAGGATCTGTGGACGGAGGCGACTGACTCCGTGCCCGCAGGTTCGGGTGTGTGAGACAGAACAGCCTGATTGCGGGCCCCGGTCGCTGAGCGGCCGGGGCTTCGTGCTGTTGCGGGACCGTGACACCCGCACCCTTGAGTTCACTCAAGCAAATCAATACGTTGCTTGAGCAAAACATCCGGGGTTTTGGTCGAGGGGGCACGGGTGAAGGCACGGGACCGGCACCGCAGTCGCGGGGCATGGATCGGCGGGGCGCTGCTCGCCCTGGTGGCGGGCGCGACGCCTGCCGTGGCGGCGCCCTCGGACAGCGTGCCCGGAGCATCCGGAGCCGGCCCGAACGGCAGCCTGGTCCTGGTCCTCGACTCGTCCGGCTCCATGGCGGACGACGACGGTACGGGGCGCACCCGGATGGAGAGCGCCCGTGCGGCCGTCGGGACCGTCGTCGACGGCCTCCCCGACGGATATCCGACCGGACTGCGGGTGTACGGCGCCGACCGCGCCCGGGGCTGCACGGACACCAGGCTCGTGAGGCCGGTGCGCGGGCTCGACCGGACGGCCGTGAAGCGGGCCGTGGCGGCCGTAAAGCCCAGGGGCGACACCCCCATCGGCCTGTCGCTGCGGAAGGCCGCCGAGGACCTTCCACGCCCCTCGGGCGGCGCCATCGGTACGCGCACGATCCTGTTGGTCTCCGACGGCGAGGACAACTGCGGGGCGCCACCGCCCTGCGAGGTCGCCGAGCAGCTCGGCAAGGAGGGAGTCGGGCTGCGGATCGACACCGTGGGCTTCCAGGTGGAGGGCGCGGCCCGGGAGCAGCTCGAATGCGTCGCGGTGGCGGGCAACGGCCGCTACTACGACGCACCGGACGCCGAGTCGCTGGCCAGGCAGTTGCAGCGGGCGTCGCAACTCTCCGCGGACGGCTACCGGTTCCGGGGCGAGCGGATCGCGGGTACGGCGACGAGCGCGGGGGCGCCGGTGCTCGGACCGGGGCAGTATCTCGACACCATCGGGCCGGGTGAGAAGCGGTACTACGCCGTCGACCTGGACGCCGTCTCGACGGTGGACTTCTCGGCGACGGCGGTGCCGCAGCCGGGGGCGGCCGTCGACACCTTCGACGCGATGCGTACCAGCATCGCGTACGGCACTGACAGTTCCTGCGGTTCGGAGACCGCGCGCTTCTCCCAGAAGGAGGGCGCGACCCCGCTGACCTCGGCGATCGCCCGTATCCCCGCCGCACGGGGCAAGGGCAAGGGCATCTGCGACCGGGCGGGGCGGTACTGGCTGGTGGTCGAGCGGGAGAGCAAGAAGGGTTCCGACGCGGCGCGTTGGCCGCTCGAACTGGTCCACGGGGTGGAGGCGCCCCTGAAGAAGGGTGTCACGCCCGCCCAGTCCCGGCCGGAGTACGGCAAGGGGAGTGAGGATGCCGTGCTGCCGTCCGGCGACCCCCGCGACATACGGGGCGGTACCGGCTTCAACGACGCCGAGGAGATCGGCCGGGGCGTGTGGCGCGACCGGATCCTTCCGGCGCAGACCCTCTGGTACAAGGTCCCGGCAGGCTGGGGCCAGCAGGTGCGCTACGACGTGGAGTTCGCGAACGAGCCCACGGTGGAGCGTGGCGGCTCCACGTACTCGTACGGGGCGACGCAGTTGTTCACCCCCGCCCGGTTCCCGCTCACCGGAGGCGGCGAGTTCAGTCCGACGACCCTGTACAGCGGCCGCCCGACGGCGATCAGGATGGGCGGTGTGCCGGTCGCCTGGACCAACCGCTACGAGTACGGCTCCCAGGTCCGGCCCGTGCACGCCGGGGGCGACTTCTACATCTCGGTGACGCTGGGGGCGCGGGCCGCGGACATCGCGGAGAACCCGCAGATCGGTGTGGTGCTGCGGGTGTCGGTCCTCGGCGACGAGCTGGCCGGCCCCGAGCACAACGCTCCCGCCGCGGCCGAGGAGACGGGCAGGAAAGCGGGCAGGACGGCAGACGAGAAAGCGGATAAGAAGGGCAATTCGATCAGGGTCGAAGACAGCGGCGGTACGGGCGGGGCAGGATGGACCGGCATTGCGGCCGCTGCCGGGGCGGGCGCCGTGGTGGTGGTGATCGCGGGGCTCGTGTTCGTACGCGGGCGTCGTGGGCGGGCCGCACAGACGACGAGGGGAAGCGCGTGATGAGGCAGCGCAACAGGGGCCGGGTGGCGCTGGCCGCGGTCGCGGCGATGTGCGCGGCGGCGGCGCTGCCGGGGCAGGCGTACGCGGCCGGGGAGCCCGCCACGTACACCTTCGATCCCGGGGCGGAGAAGATCGACGGCGCGGAGGCCAGCACCGATGCGTCGGCGCTGACGGCCGGATCGGTCTACCGGAGCTCGATCAAGCCCGGCCAGAAGCTCTACTACCGCCTGAACCTCGACGCGAAGACGAACGGGTACGTCTCGGCGGTGGCCGTGCCCAGGGGCGGCGGCCAGGTCGCCTACGGGGACGGCATCACGGTCAGCATCCGCGACAGCACGGACCTCCAGTGCAGCTCGGAGGACGCGCGGTTCGAGTCGGCGGAGTTCGCCCGCCCGATCGCGGCGTACGCCTACCGGATCATGGAGAAGGACAGCAGCATCTGCCAGGAGGCGGGCACGTACAACGTCCTGATCGAGCGGGAGAGCAAGGAGACCTCCGCCCCCGACGAGTGGGACCTGGAGCTGCGCTACGAGTCGGAGCCGCAGCTGAAATCGGCCGGTTCGATGCCGACCGACGCGCCGGAGAGCTGGCCGTCGGCCTCGCCCGTGCCGCCCACCACCGCCCCGCAGAAGCGGTCGGGCGGCACCAGCTACTACGACGCGACCGGCCTGGAGACCGGCGAGTGGCAGGAGAAGGGCGGCATCAAGCCGGGGCAGACCCTCTTCTACCGAGTGCCGGTGGACTGGGGCCAGCAGATCTTCGCCACCGCGGACCTGAGCAACAACAACGCCTCGGACGATTTCATCGGCAACGCGCTCGCGCTGTCCCTCGACAACCCGGCGTACGGCCACGTCGACTCCGCGACGCCGCTGTCGTACTCCGGAAAGCCCGCGTCCGTGTCGCTGGATCCGCTGCCCCCGGTGGCGTACGAGAACCGGTACGACTCCACCAGCAGTGTCAGCGCCATGCGGTTCGCCGGCTGGTACTACCTGTCGGTGACGCTCAGCCCGGCGGTCGCGAAGTCGTACGGCGACAAGGCGATTCCGCTGACCCTCAGGATCAAGGTCGAGGGGAAGGCCCGGAATTCTCCGTACGCGGGGGACGCCGGGATCTTCTCGGTCACGCAGGACGACAAGGACATGGCGAGGGACGGCCAGAGCGGCCCTCAGGCGGCCAGGAGCGACACCATGAAGATGGTCGGCGCGGCCGGGATCGGCGCCGGTTCGGTGCTGGTGCTCGGGCTCGGGGTGTGGACGCTGCTGGCACGGCGCCGCGCCACCACCGCCCCGGCAGGCCCGTCCGGTGGCAACCAGCCGTACGGGGGCCCGCCGCAGACCTGGTAGCCGGGCCGGGACCCGAGCCCGCACGGCAGGGACTCTGGTGACGGGGCTCAGGTCACCCGGGCTCAGCTCTGGGTCAGCGCCCAGATGCCCACCGCGAAACAGATCAACGCCACCACCAACACCGGGACCGCCACCTTCGGGGACGGTCCCGGACGCCTCTGCGGGGCGTGCGCCGGAGCGGCGGCCGGGGGCTGCGGGGAAACCCCCGCGCCGGGCGCGGGAGCGGGTGCCTGCGGCTGCCCGACGGTGTACGCACGGGTGAGAGCCGGTTCGTGCTGCACGGCGGCCGTGGGCGCCTGCGAGGGATCCGGCGCGGGAGTGGCGTAGGGGGACGCCGCGTGCGCCGGTAGCGGGGTGTGCGGCGTGACCGGCTGGGGCGGCGGAGTGGGCTGCTGCGGAGGCGGCGGGAGGTGGAAGCTGCCCGTCTCCGACATCGGGACCGGCGGCTGGGTGTAGGGCTGCTGGGCTGCTGCCTGGCCCGGCTGGGCGTCCTGCGCGTTCTGGACGGGGGCCGTGATCGGTCCCGAGGGGCCGAAACCGGCGGGCAGCGGCCCGATCTGGTCGAAGACCTCGACCGGCTCGTCCTCGACCCCGGGCTCCGGCAGCATCTCGACCGCGGCCGTCAGCGCCTTGCGCGCACCCGTGGCCGTACGGAACCGGGCCTGGGGATCCGGCTGCAACAGCCCCGCGAGGACTTGCCACAACGGCTCGGGGATCCCCTCCGGGGCGGCGGGCGTGCCGTACGAGGCGAAGTGCTCGACGATCGCCTGCGCGTCGGGCTTCTTGCCCTGCAGCAGATACAGCGCGACAAGACCGACCGCGAACAGGTCCGCGGGGAAATCGGGTTCCGCGCCCATCATTTGCTCGGGCGCGAAGTAACCGGGCGTCCCCACCACATAGTTGGTCTCGGTGAGGCGCGGCTCCCCCTTGCGCATGGAGATGCCGAAGTCGGACAGCCGCAGATGCGGCCGTCCGGTACCGGTCGCCTCCATAAGGATGTTGGCCGGCTTGATGTCCCGGTGCACGACGCCCTCCGCGTGCACCGTGGACAGCCCGGACAGCAGTTGGTCGAGGAGCGTGCAGACGAAACGGGGAGGCAGCGGTCCGTAGTCGCCGATGACATGCGCCAGCGAACCGCCGCTCACCAGATCCATGGTGAACAGGACCTTGTCGTCGTCCGCGGCCCAACTGGCCGGTGCGAGCACATGCGGATGCTCGATCCGCAGCGCCTGCTCGCGGACGAAGCGCAGCAGCGTGTGTGCGTCGCTCTGCTGGAGGACCTTGGCCGCCACATAACGGCGGCGCCGGTGGTCCCAGGCCCGCCAGACGGCGCCGACCCCACCACGTCCGATCGGATCGATCAGTTCGTACCGACCGGCGAAGACCTCACCCATTGCGCTGCGTCCGCTCCCAGTTCCTGTTTCGGCCCACGGCCGGATCTCGGGGTCGTGCCCGGCCCGAGCCGGGCGAACGGCCCTTAGCTCTGGTGTCCCTCGTAGTGCGCCACCGCTTCCGCGGTGCGCCCCGCGCCGTACACCCTGAGGAACTCTGCCAGTTCCGGATGGGTCGGGGCGAGGGAGTCGGCGGCATCGATGATGTCCCCGGCGGCCGCGACCGACCGCAGCAGCGACTGGATCTCGCGGACCACGCGCCGGACGGTGGGGGCGCCGCCGGTGGTGGAGGTCTGGCCGGTGCTGGTGAGGACGGAGCCGCCCTGGGACTTCTTGATCTCTTCCATGCGGTCGGTGGCCTCGCCCGCGCTGACGCTGCCGTCCGCGACCTGACTGGCCAGTTCCTGGAGCGCCTGGACGCGCTGGACGACCGCGGGGTTACCGATCTTCGCCCGCTGGCCGCTCATCAGCTGGGAGAGCATGGGGGCGGACAGCCCGAGGACGGCGGCGAGCCGGGCCTGGTTCAGGCCGAGATCATCGATCAGCCGGCGGAAGAGCGCACCGAGAGGCTCTCCGTACCAACTGCGCTGAAGCTCCCTGGCTCTTGCCGTTGCCTCTTGCTGAGCTGCGTCCATGGCGTCTCCCCTTCGCTGCGGCTTCGCTGCTGCGAACCTCGTCGAGCATCTTACGGAGAGTGGTCGCCGACCGGGAGCCCCCATCTTTTTGCAGGATTCCGGGGAGTACCCGGTACTCTGGTCTGCGGCGGTGGCCAGGACGCTGAAGCGTCCGGGGCTGTCCGTTTTTCGGGGCCTTAGCTCAGTTGGTAGAGCGCTGCCTTTGCAAGGCAGATGTCAGGAGTTCGAATCTCCTAGGCTCCACCCAATCAACCCCCTCCGACCGGCAAAAACACGGCTGGAGGGGGTTTTGCGTGCTGGTCGTGCGGTCCGTGCGCACGCGCTGGTGTGCGGGCTCGGGGGTGCGACGAGGGAAGCGGCCGGGCGGCAGAGAAACGGAACCCGCGCCGGAAGACATCGTGGCATTCCGGCGCGGGTTCCGTTTTGCGGGGTCCCGCTCAGCGGCGGTCGTCCGGGCCGGTGCCGTCCACGCCTTCCGGGCCGTCCGTCCCATCGGTCTCCGCCTCGGCCTGCTTGGCCCGGGCCTCGGGGTCGAACGGGGCCGGGCCGCTGCCGTCGACCGAGGTCAGCGGTGCACGGTCGGAGACCTCCGTGGCAGCGGGCGGTTCGACCAGCCAGTCGGGGTTGGCCTGCTTGTCCCACCACCTCCAGGCGGCATAGGCGCCGGCCGCCACGATGCCGGCCACGGCGAGCACCTTGCACAGCCGACCGGCCTTCGCCCGCCGCTCGTGCTTCCTGGCCAGCTGCCGGATCTCCTCCGCCGTGACCTGTCCGCGCAGCGCGGCCAGCGCGGCGGCGCTGCGGACCGAGGCCTCCTCGGCCACGGGCTGGGCGACGGCCATCGCGTGCTCGACGCGCGGAACCGTGAAGTCCGCAGCGGTACGGGCCGCCCGGCGGGTGCCGCGCGCGGCGCGCCGGCCGACCTCGTCGACCTTGGGCGGCACATGGGTGAGGGCGAGTTCGATACGTGGTGCCAGATGCGCGTCGTACTGGACGCGGGCCTGCTGGGCCGCTTTGGACACCTTCGGCGCGAGGCGCGTGCGGGCCTCGTGCGCAAGATGTGCGGCCTGGTCCTTGGCCGTGTCGGCGTAGGGCGCCACCACTTCCGCGGCGTGCTGCACGCTGTCCTTCGCCGAGTCGGTTGCGGCGCGCACGCTGTCGATGCGGGTCACGGGATCCTCCTCCTTGGTGGCGGGTAGACACTCCGCCTTTCCACCCATTTCGAGATCATGCCTGCCGGAGTCCTGTATGGCATGCGGGGCTGGCATCCGGGTCATCCAGGTCATGAGTGATGTTTTGGTGCAATACGGTGCAAGGGGAGCTTGTCGACGACAATGCCACGGTTCGCCTCAGCCCGCGCCGCTTCGTCACGCACTTGGCCGCATTTGTTCCTGCGGTGAGCGGCACCGGCGTGCGGGGTGCGGACTGGGGCAGGAAGGTGAGCACCGCGCGTTCGCCGGTGGTGGCCGGGCGCCGGATCGCACGGTCCGTGCGAGGATCGGTGAACGTCACTGAGGACTCAACGTCACCGAAGAAGACGTAACGTCACCGAAGGCTTACGGAAGGCAGATCGTGGCTGAGCAGCTTTACGCCACCTTGAAGACCAATCAGGGCGACATCGAGATCCGGCTTCTGCCGAACCACGCGCCCAAGACGGTCAAGAACTTCGTCGAGCTCGCCAAGGGTGAGCGCGAGTGGACGCATCCCGAGACCGGCAAGAAGTCGACGGACAGGCTGTACGACGGCACTGTCTTCCACCGTGTAATCAGCGGCTTCATGATCCAGGGCGGCGACCCGCTCGGCAACGGCACCGGTGGCCCGGGGTACGAGTTCGCGGACGAGTTCCACCCCGACCTCAGCTTCAACAAGCCGTATCTGCTGGCCATGGCCAACGCCGGCCCGGGCACCAACGGCTCGCAGTTCTTCGTGACCGTTTCGCCGACCGCCTGGCTGACCGGCAAGCACACCATCTTCGGCGAGGTCACCGACCCCGCCAGTCAGAAGGTCGTGGATGCCATCGCCGCCACCCAGACCAACGCCCGTACCGACCGTCCGGTGCAGGACGTCGTGATCGAGTCGGTCGTCATCGAAACTCGTTGATCACCAATGGTCATCGATTGATCACACACTGATTTCCCTTTCGGGAACCAACCGCCCTGCCCGTCCGTACTGATACATAGCGGACGAGCAGGGCGGCGTCGTGCGTGCCGTGCCCGCCGTGCCGCTTGGACGAGGACCGAAGGGACCAGGAAGTGATGGGACCGATGGACCAGCAGCCGCCGGGAAGCAGGGACCAGCCCGCCGCCGCGGACGGCTCGCTCAGCTGCTACCGCCACCCCGGTCGCGAGGCGAACATTCGCTGCGCCCGTTGCGAGCGCCCGATCTGCCCCGAGTGCATGATCGACGCCTCGGTCGGCTTCCAGTGCCCGGACTGCGTCCGCCAGGGATCGGGTACGGGACACGGACCGGCCGCCAACCAGCCGCGCACCATCGCGGGCGGCACTGTCACGGCCGATCCCCGCCTCGTGACCAAGATCCTTCTCGGTCTCAATGTCGCCGTGTACCTCGCGGTGCTGGCGAGGGGCACCGCGCTGGTCGACGAGCTGATGCTGCTCGGCCGCGCCCCGACCTACTACGGCGGTCCGCTCGAAGGCGTCGCGGAGGGCCAGTGGTACCGACTGGTGACGTCGATGTTCCTGCACCAGGAGGTGTGGCACATCGCGTTCAACATGCTGGGGCTGTGGTGGCTCGGCGGGCCGCTGGAATCGGCGCTCGGCCGCGCCCGCTACCTCACGCTTTACATGCTCTCCGGCCTGGCCGGCAGCGCCCTCACCTACTGGCTCTCCGCGCCTGTGCAGGGCTCGCTCGGAGCTTCCGGAGCGATCTTCGGACTGCTGGGCGCCACCGCCGTGCTCATGCGCCGGCTCAACTACGACATGCGCCCGGTCTTCGCACTCCTCGCGGTGAACCTGGTCATCACCTTCAACCCCTGGGGCGGAATCGCCTGGCAGGCGCATGTCGGCGGCCTGGTCGCGGGCACGCTGATCGCGATCGGCATGGTGCACGCACCCCGCGAGCGGCGCGCGCTGGTGCAGTACGGAACCAGCGCCCTGGTCCTGGCGGCTGTGATCCTCGTCGTGATCGCCAGAACGGCCGCACTGACCTGAGCGGACATCGTCCCCGCGTCAGTTGTCCACAGTCGGAGTTGTCCACAGCGGGTACCGGATCTTGTGCATTCTGTGGGAACAACTGTGCCCCTTGTCGCTGAGCTGGGTTTTTCCAGCCAGGACAAGGGGCGTGCAATCCCCCGATGGGGGAGACTGCAGTCACATCGGCGTCAACCGTCAGGGAGTTATCCACAGATCGTCTGACCTTTTCCCCCGCCTGTGGATAACGCTGTGGGTAACTTCCGGGCAAGGGTTGCGGGACAGGGCCCCGCTGTGGAATTTACGAGCGCTGCGGTGTTACTACGCTGCGGTGCTGCTTCCGCTGATGCGCTACTTCCACTGCGTGGAGACACCGAAGCCGCCGGCGATGAAGCCGAAGCCGACGACGATGTTCCAGTTCCCCAGGTCCTTGATCGGCAGGTCGCCGTCGGTCACATAGAAGACGACGATCCAGGCCAGACCGATCAGGAAGAGCGCCAGCATCACCGGCGCCACCCAGCTGCGGCTGGTCAGCTTTATGTTGGTTGCCTGCTTCGCCGGAGGAGGCGTGAAGTCGGCCTTCTTGCGGATACGTGACTTCGGCACGAGGAACTCTCCTGTCGATGCGCTGCGTGACCGCGCAGGGAACTGTGGCTGGCGCCGGGGCGGGCTCGAGGGGCAATGCTGCCTTCCCCGGGCGTCCGTTAGCGTAGTGCTTCCCTGGCGCCGAAGGAGATAAGGGTACGTTGAGCAATTCTGCCGACTCCCCCCAAGGGCCGGTCCGGCGCACCTTCCGGAACCCGGCCCGTGTGCTCACCGCTGCCGTCTTCGCACTCGCCGGACTGATCTTCGTCACCAGCGCCAACACGGCCAAGGGCACCAACATCCGCACCGACTCCTCGCTGCTGAAGCTCTCCGATCTCATCCAGCAGCGCAGCAACAAGAACGCCCAGCTGGACGAGACCACCGCAGCCGTGCGCGAGGACATCGACGCCCTCGTCCGGCGGGACGACGGCAGCACCGAGGCGGAGGACGCCCGGCTCAAGGAGCTGGAGCGGGCCGGGGGCACCACGAAGCTCACCGGCCGGTCGGTGTCCGTGACCCTCAACGACGCCCCGCCCAACGCCACCGCCAACCCCGGCTACCCCGACCCGCAACCCAATGACCTGGTCATCCACCAGCAGGACCTGCAGGCGGTCGTCAATGCGCTCTGGCAGGGCGGTGCCCGGGGCATCCAGGTCATGGACCAGCGGCTGATCTCCACCAGCGCGGTGCGCTGCGTCGGCAACACCCTGATCCTCCAGGGCCGGGTCTACTCCCCGCCGTACAAGATCACCGCGGTCGGCGACCCGGGCAAACTCAAGCAGGCGCTCAACAACTCCCCGGCGGTCAGCAACTACCTGCTGTACGTGAAGGCGTACGGGCTCGGCTGGAAAGTCGACGAGCACGAGGCGGTGACTCTTCCCGGCTACTCGGGCACAGTGGACCTCCACTATGCGGAGCCCGTGAAGTAGCGAGCGGCTGTGGGGAGGCCGGCCAGGTGTCGGTGCGACTGATCGTCAGGACGTTCAGCGAACTCTGCATCACGGTCGGCGCCCTGATCGTGCTCTTTGTGGTGTACGTGCTGTTCTGGACCGGGGTGAAGGCGGCCGGCGCGACCGAGGGGCAGATCGACACCCTGCGCAGCCGGTGGGCGCAGGGGCCGGTGTCCGTGCCACCCGCGCCGCAGACCTCCCCGACGTCGGGGACGTCGAAGGCGCCTCCCGCCCCCGCCGCGTACCGCGACGGCAAGCCGTTCGCGATGCTGTACATACCCCGCTTCGGCAAGGGCTGGGAGTGGCCCGTCCTGGAGAACACCGAGGTCAGGACCTTGCAGAAGGGGCTCGGTCACTACTCGGGGACCGCCCGCCTCGGCGCGAGCGGCAATTTCGCGGTGGCCGGACACCGCCGTACGTACGGGGATCCGTTCAAGGACTTCCCGAAGCTGCGTCCGGGCGACGCGGTGGTGCTGACCGACGGGACGACGTGGTTCACGTACCGCATCGACAAGCCGCCCTACAGGACCGTGCCGAGCGACATCGGGGTCATCGACCCCGTGCCCCGCAAGTCCGGCTTCGACGGGCCCGGCCGCTATCTGACACTGACCACCTGTGATCCGGAATGGGGCAGCAGCCACCGGCTGATCGCCTGGGCGCACCTCGATGCCACCCAGCCCGTGACCGAAGGCAAACCGGCAGCTTTCCACAGCTGACCCACGCTTCTGCCCCGGCCCTTTAGTCTGGTTCCCGTACCGAATGGAGGGGACAGCATGTACGGCTGGATCTGGCGGCATCTGCCGGGCAACACATGGGTGCGTGCGCTCATCTCGCTCGTGTTGGCACTGGCCGTCGTCTACGTGCTTTTCCAGTACGTCTTCCCCTGGGCGGAACCGCTGCTTCCGTTCGGTGATGTGACGGTCGACGGCTCGACCGGGACGGAGACCGGCCAGTGAGTGCCCGCATTCTTGTCGTGGACAACTACGACAGCTTTGTCTTCAACCTTGTTCAGTACCTCTACCAGCTCGGCGCCGAATGCGAAGTGCTGCGCAACGACGAGGTGACCACGGCACATGCCCAGGACGGCTTCGACGGCGTCCTGCTGTCGCCCGGTCCCGGCACCCCGGAGCAGGCGGGCGTCTGCGTCGAGATGGTGCGCCACTGCGCGGCGACGGGCGTCCCGGTCTTCGGGGTCTGCCTGGGGATGCAGTCGATGGCGGTGGCGTACGGCGGTGTGGTGGACCGCGCCCCGGAGCTGCTGCACGGCAAGACCTCGCCGGTGACCCATGAGGGAGCGGGGGTCTTCGCCGGCCTGCCGTCCCCCTTCACCGCGACCCGCTACCACTCGCTCGCCGCCGAACCGGACACCGTACCGGCGGAGTTGGAGGTGACGGCGCGGACCGCCGACGGCATCATCATGGGGCTGCGCCACCGTGAACTGCCGGTGGAGGGCGTGCAGTTCCATCCGGAGTCGGTGCTGACCGAGCACGGGCATCTGATGCTGGCCAACTGGCTGGCACAGTGCGGCGACACGGGAGCCGTGGCGAGGTCGGCGGGGCTCGCGTCGGTGGTGGGCAAGGCCGTCGCGTGACCGCACCCCGCCCCGAACACGACGCCGGACAGGACGGCCCGTACGAGCAAGGAGCGTACGAGGCCGCAGGCGCGTTCGAGGCGGCGGTCGACCAGATGGCGGACCCGTTGAACGACCCGCTGCCGGGGCGGCACGCCTCGCCGTGGTTCAGGGCGGGCAACATCCCGGCCGGGGCGGCCGAGGAGCCGGGGGCGGGCCAGGGACAGCACCGTGCCCCGGACGGGCGGGCACGGACAGAACCTGAGACACAGACCCAGGCACAGACACAGACGCAGACCCAGGTGCCGCACGGGGTACAGAGCCCCGGGGGGGCTCTGCGGGAGTGGTACGACCCCGAGGGGTTCGAACGGGACTGGTACGGGCAGCAGGCGCCCGCCCCGGTGCCCGCGCCCGCCCCGGTGCTCCGGGCGCAACCCGTCCCCCCTTCCTTCCCGCTCGACGACGAGACGGTCGGACTGCGGACGGGCCTTGAGCCGGGCCTCGAACCGGACCTTGAGCCGGATCCGGCGGGCGGCTCGGAGAGCTTCGGGGAGTCCGAACCGGACTCCGAAGGCACCGATCCGGAACCACGCACCGGAGGCCGGGCCGAACGCCGCCGCGCCGCCAAGGGGCGAGGCCGCCGCCGCGTCGAACAGCGGCCGGAGACCGCGGCGACGGCCGCTACGCAGGCCGACAAGCCGATGTCGCGCGTCGAGGCACGGCGCGCGGCGCGCGCGGCCAAGGACAGCCCGGCCGTGGTGGCCAGCCGGGTCACCGGCGAGCTGTTCATCACGCTCGGTGTGCTGATGCTGCTGTTCGTCACCTATCAGCTGTGGTGGACGAATGTGCGCGCCGACCAGTACGCCGGCAAGGAGACGCACAAGATCCAGGACGACTGGGCGAAGGGCGACCGCAATCCTGGCGTGTTCGAAGCGGGGCAAGGGTTCGCCATAATCCACATCCCCAAGCTGGACGTGGTCGCTCCGATTGCCGAGGGCATCAGCAAGGAGAAGGTCCTCGACCGGGGCATGGTCGGCCACTACGGCGAGGGAACGCTCCGTACCGCGATGCCGTCGGCCGAACAGGGCAACTTCGCCCTGGCCGGCCACCGCAACACGCACGGCGAGCCGTTCCGCTACATCAACCAGCTGAATCCCGGCGACCTGATCGTGGTCGAGACGCAGGACGCGTACTACACGTACGAGACGGCGAGGACCCTGCCGCAGACATCGCCGTCCAATGTCTCGGTGATCGATCCGGTGCCGCGCGGTTCCGGGTTCACCGGGCCGGGCCGATACATCACTCTGACGACTTGTACGCCGGAATTCACGAGTACGTACCGTTTGATCGTCTGGGGCAAGATGGTCGACGAACGACCGCGCAGCAAGGGGAAGCCCGACGCGCTCGTGGGCTGAATCATCATCACGACAGGGACGGGTGCGGTGACAGCGAGGACCGAGCACGAAGAGCGGATCGGCGAGACCGCGCTCCCGCCCCGGCGCAGGGGCCGCCATCCCGTCGCGACCGTGATCAGTGTCTTCGGCGAACTGCTGATCACGGCGGGCCTGGTGCTCGGACTCTTCGTCGTCTACTCCCTCTGGTGGACGAATGTGCTCGCCGACCGTGAGGCCACCAAACAGGGCCACACCATCCGCGACCGCTGGGCGGGCGGACCGGGCGCGCTGGACACCAAGGACGGCATCGGCTTCCTGCATGTCCCGTCGATGAAGAACGGCGAGGTGCTGGTCAAGAAGGGCACCGACACCGAGAACCTCAACAACGGCATCGCGGGCTATTACACGGAACCGGTGAAGTCGGCTCTCCCGTGGGACAAGAGGGGCAACTTCACCCTGGCCGCCCATCGCGACGGGCACGGCGCCAAGTTCCACAACATCGACAAGGTGAAGTCCGGGGACGCGATCGTCTTCGAGACCAAGGACACCTGGTACGTCTACAAGGTCTTCAAGGAGCTTCCCGAGACGTCGAAGTACAACGTCGATGTTCTCCAGGAGGTGCCGAAGGGATCGGGCGCGAAGAAGCCCGGCCGCTACATCACGCTGACGACCTGCACGCCGGTCTACACGTCGAAGTACCGCTACATCGTGTGGGGCGAACTGGTGCGTACGGAGAAGGTGGACAAGGACCGTACGAAGCCGGCGGAGCTGCGCTAGCCGCTACGATGAGCCGGGCCCGAAGCCGCAAACAATCCTTGCGACTTCGGGCCTTCTGTCGTTCCGGCCGGCTGCTCCTGCTTGAGCACCTGCAGCTTCGCGCCCGTGCTCCAGGCCTCCAGGAGGCCGCGGTGCACGGCGGTGACGCCGGCCTGCATCGCGATATCGAGCGCCTCGCGGGAGAACGGGCAGGTCGCCACGTACACAGCGACGTCCGCCCGGTGGAGCGTCTTGGTGCCGACGAACTTCTGCATCTCACCACTCCACACAGAGCGGTACGGGGCGAAGTTCTTGCCCTGGACGACCAGTCGACGTCCGTCGGCGGTGTACGCGGTGATGTCGGCTCCGCGATCGCCGCTCCCGCCGTGGACCTCGACATCGATGCAGTCGTCCCGGCGGAGCAGTCCGGCGATGTGCTGCTCGAACTCCCGCCAGTTCATGGCATCCATGGCGGCCATGACTCCGACGAGGGGGCGCTGTTCCTGCGCGCGCTGGAGGCGCCGCAATTGGATGTCGTGCCGGACGGCCTCCGCTCGATCCTCCGGACGTTCTCGCGGAGGCTGAGGAGTTCTTGTTGCTGCTCGCTGGATGTCTCGATGAGGGCGCTGAGCATGGGAACGACGGTGGTGCCGAGGAGAGAGGAGACGTGTGAAGCTTTCTTCGCTGAGCCGTGTGATGCGGTCGTCGAGTGACTCGACGTCGCTGCCGTGCCGTGGGGCGTCCACGACCATCGGCTGCGCCCGGAAGGTGTGCTCGACGTCGAGCAGGTGCGTACGGACGCGACGTGCGACATCACTGTCCCGGAGCAGCATGGCGACGTTCAGGACTGTCCGCCGGAGCCAGAGAGCCATGCTCGAACGGGGCTGTGGATAACTCTCCGGATAGGAACTCAGGGTGAGTTCCTAAAATTTCTGCAGCTCAGCGCCCCGGATCACCCTCAGGCCATTCGATTCGAGTTCTTCTCGATGGCGGCTGAGGAGGTTGTTGATGACTGTTTCCGCGACCTCGAAGTAGGCGGCGACCATGGCGGTGGTCACATGTAAGCCGTTCGGCAGCAGGGACAGCGTCTTTACCCGGTCGAGTGCTTCCGTCCGCTCGGTGAAGCTCTGCCGCGGCGCCTGTGATTCCACCAGAGCGACCTCGTTGATCATGCTCCTGGCCTTTCGCATGGCCGGATCTGGGGCCGGAGCCCGATGCCTCGCCCCAATGGATCAAACGAATCAGTACATGTGAAGACACGATCGGCTTACAGCCACATGTGCGATATGCGGCGATTTTTTTCGCGACGTCCACAGCTAAGGGCCCCGGTCGCCGTGCGGCGACCGGGGCCCTTCGGGGCAGTGTGTCCGGGTCAGCGGTGTGAGCCGGACGGGCCACCGAAGATGTTGCCGTCTCCACCGCCCGGCATGGTCTGGATGTTGACCGCGCTGTTCTTGTCGACCTGCTGGCCCGAGTTGGGCTGGAAGGCGACGACCTTCGCCTTGTCGTCACCCGGCCCCTGCACCTGGCCGAGCTGCAGACCCGCCCCGGCAAGCAGGGCCTTTGCCTCCCCGAGCGTCTTGCCCTGCAGATCGGGAACCGTGGTCTGTTCCGGCTGCTGCGGGCCCTTGGAGACCGTCAGCACGATCTGTGCGGTCAGCGGCTGCATCGAGTCGGCGAGTGGTGTCTGGCTGATCACCTGGTTCGCAGGCTTTTCCGAATCGACGTCGGTCCTGGAGACGTTCGTGAAGCCCAGGCCGTTGAGCTGAGCCACTGCGGCGTCGTAGTCCCGGTCGGCGACGTTCGGCACCTTCTGGGTGGCCTGCTTGGCGACCGTGATCGTGACTTCGGAGTTCTTCTCGGCCTTCGTGTTGCCTTCGGGGTTCTGCTTGATGACCGTGCCCGCGGTCTTCTCGGACTCGATCGTGGTGACGTTCACCGTGAAGCCCTTGTCCTCAAGGTCCTTACGGGCGGTTGCCTCGGTCTTCTCCACGACGTCCGGGACATCGACCTTCGGAGCCCCGGTGGAGACGACGACCGTGACGGTGTCCTTCTTCGCCATCTGTTCGTCGGGGGTCGGGGTCTGGCTGCAGATCTTGCCCTTGGGCTGGTCCTCGCACGGTTCGCGCGAGCCGATCTTCAGGACGATGCCGGCGTTGTCCGCGAGCCTCTCGGCTTCCTTCACCGTCGAGCCGACCAGGTTCGGCGCATCGAGCTTGTCGCCGTCGCTGTTGCGGTTGCTGAACACCGACTGGCCGATCAGGATCGCGCCGATCAGCACCAGGACGCCCGCGACGATCAGCAGGATCGTCGAGGTGTTGCTCTTCTTCTGGCGGCGGCGGTCCGGGCGGTCGTCGTAGCCGTAGCCGCCGTCGTCCGGGTTGACCGGGGGCAGCATGGACGTGGGCGCGCCGTTCTGGTCCGCGGCGCGCAGCGCGGTGGTCGGCTGGTCGTTGCCGTATCCGTCGTAGCCGCCGTAACCGGCCGCGCCCATCGCCGCGGTGGCGGCGACCGGCTGGCCGTCGAGGCAGGCCTCGATGTCGGCGCGCATCTCGTCGGCCGACTGGTAGCGGTAGTCGGGGTCCTTGACCAGGGCCTTCAACACGATCGCGTCCATTTCGGGCGTGATCTCGGGGTCGAAGTTGCTGGGCTTCTGCGGCTCTTCCCGTACGTGCTGGTAGGCGACCGCGACCGGTGAGTCCCCGATGAAGGGCGGCCGGACGGTCAGCAGCTCGTAGAGCAGACAGCCGGTCGAGTAGAGGTCGGAGCGCGCGTCGACCTGCTCGCCCTTGGCCTGCTCCGGGGAGAGGTACTGGGCGGTGCCGATGACGGCGGCGGTCTGGGTCATCGTCATGCCGGAGTCGCCCATGGCGCGGGCGATGCCGAAGTCCATGACCTTGACCTGACCGGTGCGCGTCAGCATGACGTTCGCCGGTTTGATGTCGCGGTGGACGATGCCGGCGCGGTGCGAGTACTCCAGCGCCTGGAGGATGCCGACGGTCATCTCAAGGGTGCGCTCGGGCAGCAACTTGCGGCCGGAGTGCAGGAGTTCCCTGAGTGTCGACCCGTCGACGTACTCCATCACGATGTACGGGATGGAGACCCCGTCGACGTAGTCCTCGCCGGTGTCGTAGACGGCGACGATCGCCGGGTGGTTGAGCGAGGCGGCGGACTGGGCCTCACGGCGGAACCGGGCCTGGAAGGACGGATCGCGGGCCAGATCGGCGCGCAGCGTCTTCACGGCTACGGTGCGGCCGAGCCGGGTGTCGTGTGCGAGGTAGACCTCGGCCATGCCACCACGGCCGAGCACCGAGCCCAGCTCGTACCGGCCGCCGAGGCGACGCGGCTCTTCCATAACTGTTCCAGCCCTCTCCGTCAGTCCCGACCGCACCGGTGTGTGGTCCGGCGGTGTGCTGCTCGCGCATACGCTACCGGCCGCGCACTACCTGTTCGGCCCGGAGTCCGGACCTGATATCCGACCGGTATCCCGATGTGCAGGTATGGCACCCGATGTGATGGGCATCACTTCTTGCTGTCGATGACCGCCTTCATTACTGCCTGTGCGATCGGGGCGGCCAGGCCGCCACCGGAGATGTCGTCGCGGTTGGCCTGGCTGTCCTCGACGACCACGGCGACGGCGACCGGTGAGCCGCTGTCGGTCTTGGCGTAGGAGATGAACCAGGCGTACGGGTTCTCGCTGTTGTTGAGGCCGTGCTGGGCGGTACCTGTCTTGCCGCCGACGGTGACGCCGGGGATCTTGGCGTTCGTTCCCGTGCCGTTCTCGACGACGGTCTCCATCATCTGCTGGAGCTTCTGCGCGTTCTCACCCGAGAGGGGCTGGCTGAACTGCTCCTTCTCGTGGGTGTAGATCGCGTCGAGGTTGGGGGCCTGGCGCTCGGCGACCATGTACGGCTGCATCAGCTTGCCGTCGTTGGCGACCGCTGCGGCGACCATCGCCATCTGGAGCGGGGTGGCGCGGTTGGACGCCTGGCCGATGCCGGCCATGGCGTTCTGCGGACGGTTGTCCTTGGGGTAGATGCTGGCGTCGGCGCGGACCGGAGTGAAGATCTCCTCGTTGAAGCCGAACTTGTTGGCCTCGTCGATCATCTTCTCGTTGCCGAGATCGTCGCTGATCTTGCCGAAGACGGTGTTGCAGGACCACCGCAGAGCTTCCCGGAGCGTGGCGTTCTCGCAGGGGATGTTGCCCTCGTTCGCGAGGTTGCCGGTGGTCAGCGGGAGCCGCCAGGGCAGCGGGGAGTTCGTCTTGTCGTCGATGCCCTTGTACAGCCCGTTCTCCAGGGCCGCGGCGGCGGTGACGACCTTGAAGGTCGAGCCGGGCGGGTAGGTCTCGCGCAATGCCCGGTTGAGCATCGGCTTGTCCTTGTCCTTCAGGAGCTGCTGCCGGGCTTCCGCGTCCTTGAGGGAATTACCCGCGAAGACCGAGGGGTCGTACGAAGGAGTGCTGACCAGGGCCAGGATGGCGCCGGTCTGCGGGTCGATCGCGGCTACGGCGCCCTTCTTGCTGCCGAGTCCCTTGAAGGCGGCCTTCTGAGCGGCGCCGTTGAGGGTGGTGACGATGTTGCCGCCGGTCTTCTTCTCGCCGGTGAAGAGGGAGAGCGTGCGGTCGAAGAACAGCTGGTCGCTGTTGCCGGTGAGGATTCCGTCCTCAAGGCTCTCCAGCTGCGAGGCGTCGAACGCCTGCGAGGAGTAACCGGTGACGGGGGCCCACATGGGCCCGTTCTTCCAGACCCGCTTGTACTTGAAGTCGCTGCCCTTGGTCTCGACGGACCCGGTGACGGGGTTGCCGTCGACGATGATGTTGCCGCGCTCGTGTGCGTACCGCTCGATCTGGACGCGGCGGTTGTGCTCGTTCGCGTTCAGCTCGTCGGCGCGGACGTACTGGAGCCAGTTGACACGGACCAGGAGGGCGAGGACGAGCACCCCGCAGAAGATCGCGATCCTGCGCAGGGGCTTGTTCACGGTCGGACCACCTGGGTCATCTCGGCGTCGGGTGACGGGGCCGGGGTCGGCGCGGGGCGGCGTGCGGTGTCGCTGATGCGGAGCAGGATGCCGATCAGGGCCCAGTTGGCGATCACCGACGACCCGCCCGCCGCGACGAACGGCATGGTCATACCGGTCAGCGGAATGAGTCCCATGACACCGCCGGCGACGACGAAGACCTGGATGGCGAAGGAGCCGGAGAGCCCGATCGCGAGGAGTTTGCCGAAGGGGTCGCGGGCGGCGAGGGCGGTGCGGACACCGCGTTCGACGATCAGTCCGTAGACGAGCAGGATGGCCATCATCCCGGCGAGGCCGAGCTCCTCGCCGACGGTGGCGAGGATGAAGTCGGAGTTGGCGGCGAAGCCGATGAGGTCGGAGTTGCCCTGGCCGAGCCCGGTGCCGAGGGTGCCGCCGGAGCCGAAGGCCATCAGGGACTTGGCCATCTGCTCGCTGGCCGCCAGCTTGCCCCATCCGGCGAACGGGTCGAGCCACGCGGTGACGCGCTGCTGTACGTGGGGTTCGAACGCGGCCACACCGACGGCGCCGGCCGCGGACATCAGCAGACCGAAGACGATCCAGCTGGTGCGCTCGGTGGCCACGTACAGCATCACGACGAACATGCCGAAGAACAGCAGGGACGAGCCCAGGTCGGTCTCGAAGACCAGGATCAGGATCGAGAAGGCCCAGACCATGAGGATGGGGCCGAGGTCACGGCCCCGGGGAAGGTAGAGGCCCATGAAACGGCGGCTGGCCAGGGCCAGCGCGTCCCGTTTGACCATGAGATAGCCGGCGAAGAACACCGCAATGATGATCTTGGCGAACTCCCCTGGCTGGATCGTGCCGACACCGGGGATCTTGATCCAGATCTTGGCGCCGTTCACCGCGGGGAAGAACATCGGAAGGATCAGGAGGAACAGCGCCACCAGCATGGAGATGTAGGTGTAGCGCTGCAGAATGCGATGGTCCTTGAGGGCCACCAGAACGACTACCAGCAGCGCGACGCCCACTGCCGAGAACAGCAGCTGCTTGGAGGCGGCGGGCACGAAGTCCCGGGTCGCCTGGAACCGTTCGGACTGGTCCAGACGCCAGATGATGGCCAGTCCCAGCCCGTTCAGCAGCGTCGCAAGAGGCAGCAGCAGCGGGTCCGCGTACGGGGCGAATCTGCGGACGGCGAGGTGGCCGATGCCGCCGAGCAGGGCGAGTCCGAGCCCGTATCCGAGCATTCCGGAGGGCAGCTCGCCGTTGAGGGCGAGCCCGACATTGGCGTAGGCGAACACCGAGATGGCGACGGCGAAGACCATCAACATCAGTTCGGTGTTGCGCCGGCTCGGTGCGTCGATCGCGCCGATCGTGGTCGTATTGGTGACAACGCTCATGGTGCTGAAGGCCCCCTACGGCTTTACTGCTTACCGCACTGCGGGACCAGCTTTTTCTCTTCCTCCGAGAGGCTGGGACCAGGAGTGGGAGTTTTGGTCGGCTTGGTCTTGGCGGCGTCGGACGTCTTGGCGCCACCGGATGTCTTGGCAGCGTCCGTACCCGGTGCCTGGCCCTCGTCGGCGCTGGCCTTCTCGGCGGCACGTCGTTCGGCGTTCTTCTTGCAGGCGGACGCCTGGACGGAGAGCTCGTCGATCTTCTCGCGGGCGGCGGCGAGGTTGCCCTCGGCGATGGTCGCCTCGACCTGCTTGCGCTGGTAGGGCGGGAGGTACTTGAGTTCGATCTCGGGGTGGTCCTTCTCAACCTTCGAGAGCGAGACCCAGGCCAGATCCTGGCTGATGCCGCGGAAGAGCGCGACGTGTTCGTTCTTCGCGCCGACGTAGAACTGGTTCTGGGTCCAGCGGTAGCCGCCGTAGAGACCGCCGCCGACGACGGCGAGCGCCAGCACGGTGTACAGGGATCTCTTCAGCCACTTGCGGCCGCTGCTGGGCTTGACGAAGTCGTCGTCGGTGTACGCGTCGAAGGAGCCGTCGGGCATTCCGCCGTAGCCGCCGACCTCGTCGCCGCTTCCGGGCGGGCCGAAGCCACCCGTGGGCGGCGGTACGGGGCGGCCGAGGCCGGCTGCCCGTCCGGCGGGGGTCTGCATGGCGGCCGTGCTCTCGGCGGCGCTCATCTGCGCGGCCTGGTTCTCGGCGACCGCGCCGACGATGACCGGGGTGTCGTTGAACTGTGCGGCCAGGGTGTCGTTGCTGTCGACGTCGAGGACATCGGCGACGATGCAGGTGATGTTGTCGGGGCCGCCGCCGCGCAGGGCGAGCTGGATCAGCTCCTGGATGGTCTCCTGCGGGCCCTGGTAGCTGGCGAGCGTCTCTTCCATCGTCTGATGGGAGACGACGCCGGACAGCCCGTCGGAGCAGATCAGGTAGCGGTCGCCGACCCGGACCTCACGGATGGAGAGATCGGGTTCGACGTGGTCGCCACTGCCCAGTGCGCGCATCAGCAGGGCGCGCTGCGGGTGGGTGGTGGCCTCTTCCTCGGTGATCCGGCCCTCGTCGACCAGCCGCTGCACCCAGGTGTGGTCCTGGGTGATCTGGGTGAGTACGCCGTCGCGCAGCAGGTAGGCGCGGGAGTCGCCGACGTGGACGAGGCCGAGGCGCTGACCGGTCCAGAGCAGGGCGGTGAGCGTGGTGCCCATGCCCTCCAGCTGGGGGTCCTCCTCGACCATCATGCGCAGTTGGTCGTTGGCCCGCTGGACCGCGGTACCGAGCGAGGTGAGGATGTCCGAGCCCGGGACGTCGTCGTCGAGCTGGACGAGCGTGGAGATCACCTCGGAGCTGGCGACCTCGCCGGCGGCCTGGCCGCCCATGCCGTCGGCAATGGCGAGAAGGCGGGGTCCGGCGTAGCCGGAGTCCTCGTTGCCCTCCCGGATCATGCCCTTGTGCGATCCGGCGGCGAAGCGCAGGGAAAGACTCATGCGCACCTCGCCCGTCGGCTCGGGGTACAGCCGGTCTCGAGCCACACTGCCCACCCTCCGGTCGGGAGCCGGGCGGGGTCCGTTGCCCGGACCGCCGCGGCTCGCTCGCTCCGCTCGCTCATTGTCGTACTACTTCCGCAGCTCGATGACGGTCTTGCCGATCCGGATCGGCGCGCCCAGCGGAACGGGTGTCGGGGTGGTGAGTCGGGTCCGGTCGAGATACGTGCCGTTGGTGGACCCGAGATCCTCGACGATCCACTGGCCGTCACGGTCGGGGTAGATCCTGGCATGCCTGCTGGACGCGTAGTCGTCGTCCAGCACGATCGTTGAATCGTGCGCCCGGCCCAGCGTGATGGTCTGCCCCTGGAGCGCCACCGTGGTGCCGGTGAGGCTGCCCTCGGAGACGACCAGCTTTGTGGGTGCCCCCCGGCGCTGGCGGCCCGGCTGCTGGCGTTGCTGCGGCGGTGCCGCGGCATTCTGGCGTGCCTGTGGAGGCCGTGCGTCGTTCGCAGTGCGGCGTGAGCCGCGCTGCGTGACGCGCGTTCCGAACAGGTCGCTGCGGATGACCTGGACGGCCACGATCACGAACAGCCACAGAACAGCCAGGAAACCTAGCCGCATGACCGTCAGGGTCAGCTCTGACATTGCCCCCGCTTCACCCTTCGGCTTGCCGGTAAACGATGGTGGTGCTGCCCACGACGATCCGCGAGCCGTCGCGGAGCGTAGCGCGGGTGGTGTGCTGCCCGTCTACCACGATGCCGTTGGTAGACCCGAGATCCTGGATCGTCGAGGGCGTTCCGGTCCGGATCTCACAGTGCCGACGGGATACGCCGGGGTCGTCGATCCGCACGTCGGCGTCGGTGCTGCGTCCCAGCACCAGCGTCGGGCGGGAGATCTGATGGCGGGTGCCGTTGATCTCGATCCAGCGTCGCACCTGCGCGTTCGGCAGGGGGCTGGGCCCGGCCGGCGGGTGCCGGTCGGCGCTGGGGGCTCCTGGTCTGCCGGCGCCCGGCGGCGGGGCCGCGGGCATGGGAGGGGCGGAGCTGGGCGGGTAGCCGTAGCCGCCGGTGGATTGCGGGGACCGGCCCGGGCCCGGGTGGGGAGGCTGGCCCTGCAGTCCTTGGCGGCCCTGGGGGTCCTGCTGTGACGAACTCGACGCCAGGGTGCGGCTGCGTACCCGGTAGAGCCCGGTGTCGAGGTCGTCGGCCTTCTCCAGGTGAACCTTGATGGGGCCCATGAAGGTGTACCGCTGCTGCTTGGCGTAGTCGCGGACCAGCCCGGAGAGTTCGTCGCCCAACTGGCCGGAGTACGGGCTGAGTCGCTCGTAGTCAGGGGTGCTGAGCTCGACGATGAAGTCGTTGGGGACGACGGTCCGCTCGCGGTTCCAGATCGTTGCGTTGTTGTCGCACTCGCGCTGGAGGGCTCCTGCGATCTCGACCGGCTGGACCTCGGACTTGAAGACCTTGGCGAAGGTGCCGTTGACCAGACCTTCGAGACGCTGCTCGAAACGCTTCATGACTCCCATGGGGCACCTCCTCCGTTGTAGTCGTCCCTGTACTGCTTACTGATCGTATCCACGCGTCGGGAAATCGGCTGGTTCCCCTCGTCTGCCCTGTGGATGAGTGTCACCTCTCACACGGATCGTAGAGGCGGCCTCCTCACAGTGTCCCGCACCCGGGGTGCATAGAGGAGGAGTGGGGGCGGCCGCTCGGCGTTCCCGGTTCCCGTCGGTCGGCCGGTGAAACAACGGATGTGAATCCACCCTGTCCAGCGTGCTAATCTTCCGGATGTCGCCAGGCAAACACACCAAACGGTGGGAGAGTCTGGAAACACCACTCTTGCGCGAGTGGCGGAACGGCAGACGCGCTGGCTTCAGGTGCCAGTGTCCTTAGGGACGTGGGGGTTCAAATCCCCCCTCGCGCACAAGAGAGAAGCCCCACAGGCCAACGGTCTGTGGGGCTTCTTCGTTCCCGGTTTCTGGTTTCACGTGAAACGCCGGATTCGAGGTGCCCTGTGGGTCGATAGGGCTTAAGTGTCTGTCACTAGGGCTTCAGGGGAATCGGTGGCTTCAGGGGCTTACGAGGCATATCGAGGGATAGGGCCGGATCAGGCCCTCGGCGTCTGCGGGGCGGTCGTGGTGGTGTTGCCGGCCGAGTTGTAGCGCAACAGGTACTCGGCGAACCGGGCGAGATCTTCCTCCGTCCAGTCCGCGAGGCGTTCCTGGTAGGCCGTGCGGCGGCTGGCCTGCGTCGAGGCGAGGGCCTGGGTTCCGGCCGCCGTGGGGTGCAGCACCTGGATTCGGTGGTCGTCGGGGTCCGGGTGACGCTCGACCAGTCCCAGTTTCTCCAGTGTGCCGATCTGCCGGCTGACCGTCGATTTGTCCAGCATGTAGTGCGCGGCCAGATCTGTCGCGCGGCAGCCGTGCTGGTCTTCGATGTGCGCCAGCAG
Organism: Streptomyces sp. NPDC006510; assembly: GCF_040611955.1. Taxonomy (NCBI): domain Bacteria; kingdom Bacillati; phylum Actinomycetota; class Actinomycetes; order Kitasatosporales; family Streptomycetaceae; genus Streptomyces; species Streptomyces sp. NPDC006510. Next base: position 35,489 of record NZ_JBEXPH010000004.1, read on the forward strand.
CGTGTACGAGACCAGGGGAAGCTCGGGGTGGAGGTGGGCTGCCGCGGCTCGTGCGCGGCGTGCGAAGGCGGTCAGTTCTCGCTGGATGACGTCCAGTGACTCTTCGCGTTCCTCGGGGGTGCCTGGCACTGTTCCGCTCTCCGCCTCGCGGTTTCCGACCGTCTCGCGGTCTCCAACTTCAGTTGTATAGTACAACGAGTTGGGAGTTGTAAAAGCCAACTATTGGAGTTCCGAATGTCCACAGGCCCGAGTGCCGCCACCGGCTCCACTGCCGCCGCTCTCCGGCATGTGCTGGGCCATTTCGTCACGCCGCTGCTGATGTGCATCGGCATGGGGCTCGCCTATCTCGGGGCCTTCCACGCCCCGGAGCCGCACGATCTCCGGGTGGACGTGGTCGGTTCGGGGCCGAGCGCGCAGGTGCTCGCGCAGAGGCTGCAGGACAAGAGCGACGGGGCGCTGAGCGTACGTACCGTTCCCGACCGCGCCGCGGCGGTGAACCACCTCAAGACGCAGGCGAGTTACGGCGCCTACCTGCCGGGGAAGCGCCCCGAGCTGCTCGTGGCCAGTGCGTCCTCCGACACCAGCGCCACGGTGGTCGAGAAGGTGTTCACCAAGGTCGCCGCCGGACAGGGGAACCCGCTGAAGGTGACGGACACCGCACCGACCGCGGACGGCGATCCGACCGGTCAGGGCATCTTCTTCCTGCTGGTCGCGGTGAGCATCGGTTCGTACGCATCGGTCGCGGTGATCGGTGGCGCGGGCGCCGTACTGGCGCTGCGGATCAGGGGCGCGCTGGCCATTGCCGCGTCGCTGGTGGTGAGCTTGATCGGCGTGGTGTTCGCGGGGCCGTTGTTCGGTCTTGTGGACCACGGGCTCGGCGGGCTGTGGGCGATGGCCTGGCTGTACTCCGCAGGCATCCTGCTGATCGGCGTCGGACTGCACCCCTTCCTCAAGCGATGGACGACGCTCGGCCTGATGGTGCTGTTCGTGATGCTCAACTTCACCAGCTCCGGCGGCATCTTCAGGCCCGAGCTGCAGCCCGGTTTCTTTGCTTCTCTGCACTCTTTCTGGAACGGCGCGGGCTTCGTCGAGGGCGTGCGCAGCCATGTGTACTTCGACGGACACGCGCTCGGCGGACATGTGCTGGTGCTCGCGCTCTGGTTCGTGGCCGGCCTGGCCCTGATGGGTCTGGCGGGGCTGTCCGAGTCGAAGCGGCGAAAGGCCGCGGTGGGGACGGCAGTGGTCGGCGCCGTCGCCGGTTCCGTCGAGACCGGCGGAGCGCATGGGCCGAGGCAAGCCGCAAGGGCCGGGGCCGGAACCCGGACCGATGCGGGCGACGAGGAGCAGACCGCGGAGGAGATCGAGGGGATCGAGGAGGAGATGGAAGAGGCCGTCGGCGTCTGACCAGGACGGATCGTTGTCCACAGGCCGCAAAGTGTGTTTCCACAGGTGTTTTCCACAGGGGCAGACGGCTTTCGGTCGACGGCGGTACCTTCGTCGAAATTGATCTGCGACAGGGCGTCGGGCCAGGAGCGCAGGGCGAGGCGGGGGAGGCTGCGCGCCATGGGTGACATCGAAGCGACAGTGCCGGTTCAGCGGGCTGTGACAGGTGATCCGCGTATTCCGGTCGTGCCCGGATTCGCGCGGCGGGCGGCTGCGGCGGGCGTGGACGCGGCGCAGCCGCCGAGGGAGGCGGGCAAGGCGCTGCGGGAGCGGGTGCCCAGGGCCTCGCACGCGTTGCTGGAGCTTCCGTCCGGGCGGCCCGACGCGGTGCGGGCGGTCGAGGAGTCGAGCCGGGGCAGAGTGCCCTCTCTCGCCCCGATCCGGGTGGGGCGGATGGCAGCCACCCCCTTTGCCTTTCTGCGCGGCTCGGCCGGGCTGATGGCCCATGACTTGGTGGGCACACCGGTCAGCGGGGTGGGCGCACAGCTCTGCGGCGATGCGCACGCGGCCAATTTCGGGCTGTACGGCGATGCGAGGGGCAGCCTGGTCATCGATCTGAACGACTTCGACGAGACCGTGTTCGGCCCCTGGGAGTGGGACCTCAAGCGGCTGGCCACCTCGCTGGTGCTGGCAGGGCGCGAGGCAGGGGCGGACGAGGACACCTGCAGCCAGGGCGCGTACGACACGGTGGGCGCGTACCGGCGGACGATGCGGCTGCTGGCCAAACTGCCCGCACTCGACGCCTGGAACGCCATCGCGGACGAGGAGTTGGTCTCGCACACGGATGCGCGGGATCTGCTCGGCACTCTGGAGCGGGTCTCGGAGAAGGCCCGTAACAACACCAGCGCCCGCTTCGCGGCCAAGTCCACCGAGGACTCCGGGGACGGCGGACGCCGTTTCATCGACGCGCCGCCAGTGCTGCGGCGGGTGCCGGACGAGGAGGCCGCGGCGGTCGCGGCGGGACTCGGCGACTATCTGGGCACGATCTCGGAGGACCGGGTTCCGCTCCTCGCCCGGTACGCGATCCACGATGTGGCGTTCCGGGTGGTCGGTACCGGGAGCGTCGGCACCCGGTCGTACGTGGTGCTCTTGCTCGATCACCGTGGTGAGCCCCTGGTACTGCAGGTGAAGGAGGCGCGGCCCTCCGTGCTGGCGCCGTACTTGCCGACTGCCGGCTTCGACGTGCCGGAGGTGGCGCACGAGGGCCGCCGGGTGGTGCTCGGGCAGAAGCGGATGCAGGTCGTCAGTGACATCCTGCTGGGCTGGGCGACGGTGGACGGGCGCCCGTTCCAGGTGCGGCAGTTCAGGAACCGCAAGGGCAGCGTGGATCCGGCGGCACTGGCGGCCGATCAGGTCGACGACTACGGGCGGATGACCGGTGCGCTGCTGGCGCGGGCCCATGCGCACAGCGCGGATCCGCGGCTGATCGCGGGCTACTGCGGCAAGAACGAGGAACTGGACGAGGCGGTGGCGGCGTTCGCGGTGACCTACGCGGACCGTACGGAGGCGGATCACGCGGAGTTGGTGCGGGCCATCGGTTCGGGGCGGATAGCCGCCGAACTGGGCGTCTGAGGGGCATCGGGCCGACCGTGCGTCCTCGGGACCTGGGCCGTGGCCATACGCTGGACGGGTGACCCACGAAGCCGCCGGGGTGCCGACCACCCGGAACGACGATGACCGGCAGGACCACGACCGACAGCGCGAGCAGCATGCCCAGAGCGAGCAGCATCCGCAGTACGGGCAGTACGGCCGGGGCGAGCCGCTCGAGGAGCACGGTTCGCCGGCCGGTGCCGGTTCGGACACCCGTGCCGATGGTGGCTCCGGTGCCGCTGCGGGCGGCGCCGGGGACGGGGACGGCGATGGGGCAGCGGGCGGGGACGCCGGCGAGGGGGCGGGTGGTCGTGCTGAGGGGGAGCGGCCCGAGGCTCGGCTCGCGAGGGCGGTTCGGGCGGCGGAGCAGGCGCTGATCGAGTTCGAGATCGCGGTGGAGACCTTCCGGGTCGAGGTCGAGAACTTCTCCCGGCTGCATCACCAGAAGCTCGGGCCCATGTACACCCGCCTCGATGAGCTCGATGCGCAGATCGCGGAGGCCCGGGCTGCCCGGACGGGCGACCCGGAGGACATCCGCAAGGCACAGGAGGCCCGGGCGATCGTGATGCCGATGCCGGGCGTCGACGAGCTGTTCCACGACTGGATCGACTCCGACGGGCTGTCCCCCGAGGCCGCTGCGATGTTGACCGAGCAGCCGGTCCGGCCGCCCAAGCGGGTCCGGCCGACCGAGGAGGCGCGCAAGCTCTACCGCGACCTGGCACGCCAGGCCCACCCGGACCTGGCGCAGGACGAGACGGAGCGGGGCCGCCGGGACGAGTTCATTGCTCGGGTGAACGCTGCGTACGGGCGGGGGGACGAGGCGCTCCTGATGGAGCTGGCGCAGGAATGGGCGGCAGGCCCGGTGGCCCCGGAGGCGGAGCTCAGCGAGAGCGAGGAGCTCTACGCCCGGCTGAACTGGCTGACCCAGCGCAAAGAGCTTCTGACCGTGCTCGCCCAGGAGCTGGAGGAGAGCGCGATCGGTGCCATGCTGCGGATGGCGCCGGACGATCCGGACCGGCTGCTCGACGAGATCGCCGAGCAGCTGCTGGGCGAGGTCGCGCAGCGCGAGGCGGAGCTGGCGGGCATGGTGCAGTAGCGTTCCGGGTGACCCTGGAGCGTACGTACGAGAGAAGGCATGACCCATGAATTTCGCCTCGCTGCCCTCGGTGGATGTCGCGGCGGTTCCGTCGGACGGCTTTGTGCTGGACGTCCGGGAGGACAACGAATGGGCGGCCGGGCATGTAGAGGGCGCCCTGCACATCCCGATGAGTGACTTCGTGGCCCGCTTCGGAGAGCTGACCGAGGCCGCCGACGACGGCCGGCGCGTGCATGTGATGTGCCGGGTCGGTGGCCGGTCGGCCCAGGTCACTCAGTACCTGGTGCAGCAGGGCATCGACGCCGTGAACATCGACGGCGGGATGCTCGCCTGGGACGGCGCCGGACGCCCGATGGTCACGGACAGCGGTGACCCGGCCTTCGTGCTCTGAGCCGGGAGCTGCTCCGTCCGGGGCAGCTCTGTTGCCGGTCTGAATCTGTTGTCGGTCTGTCTGTTTGCTGCTTGACCGGTGTCAGCCCAGGGGGTGCGCGGCCAGAAGATCGCCCAGTGCCTCCTCGTGTGCCGCTGCCGGACCGAGGGACAGTTCGATCTGCTTCGCCCAGGCGTGAAAGCGGTGCAGCGGGTAGTCCGTGTCCGCGCCGAAACCGCCGTGAAGATGCTGTGCCGTCTGCACGACCCGGCGGACACCGTCCGACGCCCAGATCTTCGCCACGGCGATGTCGCCCTCGGCGGGCAGCATCCCGTCGGCCCCGGTGGAGATCCGCCAGGCCGCCTGCCAGAGCGTCACTTCCATGGCCCGCAGGTCGATGTACCGGTCCGCGGCCTGTACCGCGACGGACTGGAAGGTCGCCACCGGGAAGCCGAACTGTTCGCGCTTGCCGGTGTATTGGCTCGTCATGGCAAGCACGGCCTCACCCAGGCCCAGTGCGAGCGCGCATGTCCCGGTGGTGAGGAGGGCGCGCAGCCACTCCCAGGCCCCGGCGCTGTCGATCAGCGCGCGGTCGTCGATCCGTACCGACTTCAGCCGGACCTCGGCGAACCGTTCACCGCTGGTGGAGACCTGCTCGGCCAGGGTGACACCGTCCTGGGAGGGCTGGATCAGGGCGACGACAGCCCGGCCCTCGTCGGTGTGGGCCGGAATGACGATCCAGTCCGCGGCCTGTGCCCACGGCACTGCTGACTGCACCCCGTCGAGCACCCAGCCGGTAACGTCGCCGATGGCGTCACCGGGAACTTCGTCCGTCCGGACCGTACTTGATGTCGCTTCCTGACGGGCGGTGACGGCGAGCTCGGCCGGATCGTGGCCGGAGCGGCCGTTGGCCCCGACCGTGAGGACCAGCTCGCCCCGGCCGGTCCGGGGCAGCAACTCGGCGGCCAGCCGCGGGTCTCCGTACCGCTGGAGCGCCATCGCGGCCGCGCACGTTTCCAGCAACGGCACTCTCGCGAGCACCTTGGCGGACTCGCGCAACACCAGGCAGAGCGCGACGAGATCGAGTCCGGCCCCGCCGTGCTCCGGCAGCAGCGTCAGACTCAGCAGATCGCTGGACGCCAGCCCGGCCCACAGCGGTCGGTCGATGTCCTCGGCCACCGCGCCTGGTACGAGAGCGGGGCTGGGAACCCCGTCCGGTGCGACTCCCGAGAAGACCGCCCGTGCTGCCTCCGTGGCCGCCTGCTGTTCCTCGGTGAAGGTGAAGTCCACTGCCCTGGCCTCCCGTTGACCGATGCACCCGTGCCCGAATCTGACGGATCGTCAAGATAGGGCAGGTTCTATGAGAAGGGAACACAGGAGGAGGAGCGAGGAGAGTCTGGGAGAGGCGAGGCGATGGGTCGGTCAGCGGTCGAAGTCGAGCTCCACCTCCGGTGTCACCGGATGTGACTGGCACGCCAGCACATAACCCGCGCCCGTCTCTTCGGGCTCCAGCGCGAAGTTGCGGTCCATCCGCACCTCGCCCGAGACCAGGAACGCCCGGCAGGTCCCGCACACCCCGCCCTTGCAGGCGTACGGTGCGTCGGCTCGGCTGCGCAGCACGGTCTCCAGCAGCGATTCGCCATCCTCGACCGGCCAGGTGCCGGAACGGCCGTCCAGGGTCGCGGTGAGTCTGCTGTGAGCAGGCGACTCGATCCTGATGCGGGTAGCTGCGCCCGCGCCGTCGTCCACATGGAAGATCTCCTGGTGGATACGGGTCCGGTCGATGCCAAGGCCGCGCAGTGCCTGGTCCGCGGCCCGGACCAGCCCGAACGGCCCACAGAGATACCAGCCGTCCACCTCGGCCAGTGGAAGCAGCGCGGGCAGCAGCTCGGTGAGACGATCCTGGTCCAGCCGGCCGGAAGGGAGACCTGCCTGCTGCTCCTCCCGGGAGAGCACCGTGACCAGCTGGAACCGGTCCGGATAGCGGTCCTTGAGGTCGGCGACCTCGTCCAGGAACATCGTCGAGAGCGCTGTCCGGTCGCTGCGGATCAGGCAGAAATGGGCGTCTGGTTCCCGCGCCAGCAGCGTGGCCGCGATCGACAGCACCGGCGTGATTCCGCTGCCTCCTACGATCGCCGCGAAGTGTCCGGTGCGGGGCGTCAGCACGAAGCGGCCCATCGGAGACATTGCCTCGACCACGTCACCGACGGCGAGTTCCTTCAGGGCGTACGTGGAGAACGCGCCGCCGTCGACGAGCCGGATGCCCACACGCAGCACCGGATCGTCCGGTGCCTCGACGGCCGGGGAGCAGATCGAGTACGAGCGGCGGATCTCTTCGCCGTCGACCGTGTACCGCACATTGAGATGCTGGCCCGGCTTGTGGCGGAAGGTCTCGCACAACTCGGGTGGCACGGCGAGGGTGACGGCCACCGAATCGTCCGTGAGCCGTTCGATCGTGCGGACCCGGAGCGGATGGAACATCTACAACTCCTTGAAGTGGTCGAACGGTTCGCGGCACGTCACGCAGCGGCGCAATGCCTTGCATGCGGTGGAGGAGAACCGGCTCAGCAGTTCCGTGTCGGTCGAGCCGCAGTGCGGACAGCGCACCGAGAGCGTGAGCGGCACCGGGCCGCCCGCAGGAGCCGTGACATCGTGCGGGCGCGGGGGCGCTATGCCGAACTCGGCCAGCTTGCGCCGCCCTTCCGCGCTGATGTCGTCCGTGGACCAGGCCGGTGAGAGCACCGTGACCACGGAGACCTCCGGTATGCCGTGGTCGTGCAGCACCCGCTCGATGTCGGCGGACATGGCCTCGATCGCGGGACAGCCGGTGTAGGTCGGGGTGAGACGCACGGTGACCTTGCCGGGGGCGAGAACATCCACGCCCCGGAGCACCCCCAGCTCGTCCAGGGTCAGCACGGGCAGTTCCGGATCGGGTACGGAGCCCGCGACGCGGTGCAGTTCCTTCTCCAGGAGGGTCTCGGTCACCATGACGCCCCCGGGTGGCTGCGATGCAGATGCTGCATCTCGGCGATCATGCGGCCGAAGGGTTCGGTGTGGATGCCCTGGCGTCCCGCGCCCGCTGCCCATGCCCCGGAGTGCGGGCCGGCCGGTCGCGTCAGCGTGGCCTGCTCCAGCACCGCGGAGACGGACTCCAGCCAGCCGCTGTGCAGCGACTGCCAGTCGACCTCCACGCCCTCGACGGGTTCGAACAACTCACCGGTGAAACGCCACAGGGCATCCACGGCGCGCTGCATCCGGTCATGGCTCTCGTCCGTGCCGTCGCCGAGCCGCAGCGTCCAGTGCTCCGCGTGGTCCTGGTGGTAGGCGACCTCCTTGACGGCCTTCGCCGCGAGACCGGCGAAAGCGTTCTCGCCCGATGCCAGCTGCTCGTACAGCAGCCGTTGGTAGGTGGAGAAGTAGAGCTGGCGGGCGATGGTGTGGGCGAAGTCGCCGTTCGGCTGTTCGACCAGCTGGACGTTGCGGAAGGCGCGTTCCTCGCGCAGATACGCCAGCTCGTCCTCGTCCCCGACCAGGGAGAGGAGCACCCGGGCCTGCCCCAGCAGGTCCAGGGCGATGTTGGCCAGGGCCACTTCTTCTTCCAGCACGGGCGCATGGCCCGCCCACTCCCCCAGCCGGTGCGAGAGCACCAGCGCGTCGTCGCCCAGGGCGAGGGCCGCGGTCACAGGTGCTTCACCCCTTCCGGGATCTCGTAGAACGTCGGGTGCCGGTACGGCTTGTCGCCGGCCGGTTCGAAGAAGGAGTCCTTCTCGTCCGGGGAGGAGGCCGTGACCTGTGCGGACGGGACCACCCAGATGGAGACGCCCTCGGAACGGCGCGTGTACAGATCGCGCGCGTTGCGCAGGGCCATCTCCGCGTCCGGTGCGTGCAGGCTGCCCGCGTGGGTGTGGGAAAGACCGCGGCGCGAACGCACGAACACCTCCCACAGTGGCCATTCGGTCGAGCTGCTCATGCTGTCGCCTCCCCGTTCCTCGCTGCTGTGTGTGCTGCTGTAGGTGCTGCGGTGTGCTTCTCGGCGTAGGCAACCGCCGCGTCCCGGACCCAGGCGCCCTCCTCGTGCGCCCGGCGGCGCTGGCTGAGGCGCTGCTCGTTGCACGGGCCGTTGCCCTTGAGGACCTCCTGGAACTCCTTCCAGTCGATCGCCCCGAAGTCGTGCTGTCCACGCTCCTCGTTCCACCGGAGGTCCGGATCCGGGAGGGTGAGCCCCAGCGCCTCGGCCTGCGGGACACAGATGTCCACGAAGCGCTGCCGCAGCTCGTCGTTGGAGTGGCGCTTGATCTTCCAGGTCATCGACTGCGCCGAGTGGGCCGATGCGTCGTCCGGCGGGCCGAACATCATCAGGGACGGCCACCACCAGCGGTTCACCGCGTCCTGCGCCATCTCGTGCTGCGCCGGGGTGCCGTTGCTGAGGGTGAGCAGCAGCTCGTATCCCTGGCGCTGGTGGAAGGACTCCTCCTTGCAGATACGGACCATCGCCCGGGCGTACGGGCCGTAGGAGCAGCGGCACAGCGGCACCTGGTTGGTGATCGCGGCGCCGTCCACGAGCCAGCCGATCGCGCCGACGTCCGCCCAGGTCAGCGTCGGATAGTTGAAGATCGATGAATACCTCTGGCGTCCCGCGTGAAGCTTGTCGAGCAGTTCCTCGCGGCCGGTGCCGAGGGTTTCCGCCGCGCTGTACAGGTAGAGCCCGTGGCCCGCCTCGTCCTGCACCTTGGCCATCAGGATCGCCTTGCGGCGCAGCGAGGGCGCACGCGAGATCCAATTGGCCTCCGGCTGCATGCCGATGATTTCGGAGTGGGCATGCTGGGCCATTTGCCTGACCAGCGAGGCGCGGTACGCATCGGGCATCCAGTCGCGTGGCTCGATGCGCTCGTCCGCCGCCACCGCAGCGTCGAATGCCGCCTCCAGGGCCTCGTCCGCCCCTTCGGGCCTGCCTGCTCCCGCCTGCGCTGTCTGGTCCGCAGTCACTGCCGCCATCCCGGGCTCCCTACCGACCGATCGTTCGGTTCAATGTCTTCAATGGTGAGTCGGCGGCCCGTAGGGTGTCAACCCTGTGGATAACTGACCGGGGATCGACGGGGATCGGGGCGGGATGGATTCGTACGACGACAGGGGAGCCGAAGGCGGGGACGGGATCGCCGAACCGGGGCCGGATCAGCGTGAAGAAATACCTTCCGGCGCTGGTCAGGTGCTGGAATCAGGTCCTTGTGGCGGGATGGCCGCACTGTCGCTTCCGTACCGGATCGTTGCCGCGATCGCGCTGTCGGTCATCGGACTGGTCGCCTGTGGACAGCTGGTCATGGTGTTTCTGCACGTCGCACCCTCCAACACTTTGACCAAGCAGCACGGCGAAGCGGTCGACGACTGGATCTATCCCGAGTTCGAGCAGAACTGGAAGCTCTTCGCCCCGAACCCGCTTCAACAGAACATCGCCGTTCACGTACGAGCCGAGATAGCCGGAGCCGACGGACGCCGCACCACAGCCTGGATGAGCCTCTCCGGCGAGGACGGCAAGGCGATACGCGGCAGTCTTCTCCCCAGTCACGTCCATCAGAACGAACTCCGCCGCGGCTGGGACTTCTACCTCAACTCCCATGACAACGAGAACCGGGCCAACGGTCTTCGCGGTCAGCTCTCCGAGCGCTACATCCGCCGCATCGTGATGCTGCGCCTCAGCGAACACGACTACGGCGGCACCGTAGAGCGCATCCAGGTCCGTTCCGAGGTGCGGTCCGTCGCGGCGCCTCCATGGAGCGAGGAGAAGATCAGTACGCGGCCGTCCTACCGGGTACTGCCGTGGTGGACGGTCACTCCCGCGGACCTCCCCGAGAGCGCCGAGGGGGCGGACAAGTGAGTACGGTCGCCCACGACGGCAAGATGGCCCACAAGGTCGCCCGCGCTATCCAGCGCATCACCTCCACGGCCCTAGGCCAGTACCAGAGTGCCGTCATCCGGATCGGTTTCTCGGCCACCTATCTGTTCTTCCTGCTGCGCGAACTGCCGCACCGCCACGAGATGTACGGCCCCGACGCCCCGTGGCGCTGGGACATGGCGCAGCAGCTCATATCCGGCAATCAGTCGTTCACCGCGCTCATGTGGTCGGACAACACGGTCTGGTTCGAGGTCGTGTACGCGGTCGCGCTGATCTCCGCGGCGCTGCTGATGGTCGGCTGGCACACCCGGGCCATGTCGGTCCTCTTCATGGCCGGGGTGCTCTCCCTGCAGAACCGCAGCATCTTCATGGGTGACGGCGGCGACAACGTCATCCATCTCATGGCGATCTATCTGGTGCTCACGCGCTGCGGGCGGGTCTGGTCGTTGGACGCCCGGCGTGCGGCGCGACAGGCGCGCGCGGAGGCGGACGATCCGCGGCGCCGGGTGCGGGGGAATGTGGCCGGTCCGGTCCTCTGGGCGGTGCTCGGCCTCGTACTGATCGTGGCCGGCGTGACCGACGGGCTCGGCGGCACCTGGTGGCTGCCGACTCTTCTCTGGTTCCTGTGGGTCGGCGAAGGCGCCTGGTGGGCTGTGAACCGTTACGCACCGCACAGCGAATCGCACACCCTGCTCGACGTCATCGCCAACCTCGCCCACAACGCGACCCTCGTCGTGATCATGGCCGAGGTCTGTCTGATCTACGCCACTGCTGGGTGGTACAAGATCCAGGGTTCGCGGTGGCAGGACGGCACGGCGCTCTACTACCCGCTCAAGCTGGACTACTTCACGCCCTGGCCCGGGCTGTCGGACATCCTCGCCTCCAGCGGTGTGATGGTGATGGTGCTCACGTACGGCACGGTCATCGTTCAGGTCGCGTTCCCCTTCACCCTGTTCAACCGTCGGGTCAAGAACGTGCTGCTCGTCGCCATGATGTGTGAGCACGCCGGCATCGCCCTGCTGCTCGGGCTGCCCTTCTTCTCCATGGCGATGATCGCCGCCGACTCCGTCTTCCTGCCGACCGTCTTCCTGGTGTGGCTCGGCGGCCGGGTGACCCTCGCCCGGGAGCTCATGTTCCCGGGCAGGGGCAAGGTGCCCGGGCAGCGGCGGGGCAGCGATGACGAGGAGGTCCCGCAGCACAGTGGCGACGCGGGCCATACGCTCGTCGGGTGAGCAGGAGTGAGAGTGGCAGTACGGGCAGCACGAGCAGCGCAGGCAGTCGTGGCGGGGAATCGGTGACCGAGGAGGCCGTCGGGGTTGCGGCGCCCTTCGTGCCCGTGGCGGCGGAGCCCGGTCTGTCGGAGGAGTCCGGTCCGCCCGCGGAACCGATTCAGTACGACGACGGGTTCGGCACGGAGATCGGTGTCGGGCCGCACCCGTTGCCCTGGCCCGTGAACGAGCGGTACGACCCCGAGCTGCTCGCCAACGGCGACCGGCGCAATGTGGGTGATGCCTACCGGTACTGGACCAGGGAGGCGATCGTCGCCGATCTGGATCTGCGGCGGCACGACTTCCACGTGGCGGTCGAGAACTGGGGCCACGACTTCAACATCGGTTCCGTGGTGCGCACGGCGAACGCCTTCCTCGCCAAGGAGATCCATATCGTGGGGCGGCGGCGCTGGAACCGTCGTGGCGCGATGGTCACCGACCGGTACCAGCATGTGCGGCACCACCCCGACACGGAGTCGCTGACCGCGTGGGCGGAGGCCGAGGGTCTGCCGATCATCGGGATCGACAATCTGCCGGGGGCGGTGCCGTTGGAACGGACCGAGTTGCCGCGGCGCTGCGTACTGCTTTTCGGACAGGAAGGGCCCGGGCTCACCGAGGAGGCCCGTAAGCACGCGGCGATGGTGTGCTCCATCGCGCAGTTCGGATCGACGCGGTCGATCAACGCGGGGGCCGCGGCCGCCATTGCCATGCACGCGTGGGTGCAGCGGTATGCGGAGATTCCTGAGGCGGGGAGCTAGGGTCTCTCGTTCGGATCAGGCCGGGCTCGCGGGGTTCGGCCTGATCCAAACGAAAGACCCTAGACGGCCTGGGTTGGGTGGGGCAGGGCTGGGGGTTTTGGCGGGCTTCTTCCTCGGCCCGCCCATCCCGTTGTCGGGCCCTGTTCCCGGACCCCGCCCGGCTCCTCAGGTGCCGGAGGGGTTGAGGAGCCGGGCGGGGACTCGGGTCCGGGTTACGCCTGGCGGCGGACTTCCACCATGCGGAATCGGTTGGACACAAAGGCTCCGTCGCACAAGGCCGCGTTCGCTGCCGGGTTGCCGCCCGAGCCGTGGAAGTCGGAGAAGGCCGCGGTCTGGTTGACGTACACCCCGCCGGTCAGATTCAGCGACAGCTGGGCCGACTCATCCAGGCAGACGTCTTCCACCGCGCGTTCCACCTCCGGTGAGGTGGTGTACGCGCCGACCGTCATCGCGCCCTTGTCGCGGATCGTGCGGCGGAGCAGCTCGACGGCGTCGGCCGTCGAGTCGACCGCTACCGCGAAGGCGACCGGACCGAAGCACTCCGACAGGTAGTGCTCCTCGTCGGCCGGCTTGGTGGCGTCCAGTTTGATGACGACGGGGGTACGGACCACGGCGTCGGGAAATTCCGGGTTGGCCACCTCGCGGGAGGGCAGGGCGACTTCGCCCAGATCCGCGGCCGCCTCCAGGCGGGCCTTCACATCGGGGTTGACCAGGGCGCCGAGCAGCGCGTTCGCCCGGGCGTCGTCGCCCAGCAGGCCGGTGACCGCGGCGGCGATGTCGGCGACCAGTTCGTCGTACGTCTTGTCGCCGGCGTCGGTGCTGATGCCGTCCCGGGGGATCAGCAGGTTCTGCGGGGTCGTGCACATCTGGCCGCTGTACAGGGAGAGGGAGAACGCCAGGTTGGACAGCATGCCGCGGTAGTCGTCCGTGGAGTCGAGGACGATCGTGTTGACCCCGGCCTTTTCCGTGTAGACCTGGGCCTGGCGGGCGTTTGTCTCCAGCCAGTCGCCGAAGGCGGTGGACCCGGTGTAGTCGATGATCTTGATCTCGGGGCGGAGGGCAAGGGTTTTCGCGATGCCTTCGCCCGGTCGCTCGGCTGCCAGGGCGACCAGGTTGGGGTCGAAGCCCGCCTCTGCGAGCACCTCGCGGGTCACCTGCACCGTGAGCGCGAGCGGGAGCACAGCGCGTGGGTGCGGCTTGACCAGTACGGGATTGCCGGTGGCCAGGGAGGCGAAGAGGCCCGGATAGCCGTTCCACGTGGGGAAGGTGTTGCAGCCGATCAGGAGCGAGATGCCGCGCGGTGCCGCGGTGAACGACTTCTGCAGCTTGAGCGGGTCGCGCTTGCCCTGCGGCTTGGACCAGTCGGCGCTCCGCGGGGTGCGGGTCTGCTCCTCGTACGCGTACGCCACCGCCTCCAGGCCGCGGTCCTGGGCGTGCGGGCCGCCCGCCTGGAACGCCATCATGAACGCCTGGCCGCTGGTGTGCATCACGGCGTGACCGAACTCGTGGGTCCTGGCGCTGATCCGCGCGAGGACCTCCAGACAGACCAGGGCCCTGGTCTCGGGGCCCGCCGCACGCCAGGCGGGCATGCCCGCACGCATCGCCGGCAGCAGGACGTCCAGGTCGGCGTGCGGATATTCGACGCCGAGCTCCGGCCCGTACGGAGAGATCTCTCCGCCCGTCCAGCCGTCGGTGCCGGGCTGGCCGAGGTCGAGCCGGGTGTTCAGCACGGCGTCGAAGGCGGCCTTCCCTTCTGCGGCGCTCAGGCTGCCGGGGGCGCCTCCCTCGCCGTATGCCTTCGGGTGCTCGGGATGCGGGGACCAGTAGGCACGCGTGCGGATCGCGTCGAGGGCCTGGTCGAGCGTGGGGCGGTGCTTCTCGGACAGCAGGTGCGGGGAGAGCTCGGCGGCCATGACGGACCAACTCCTCATCGAGCTGGGCAGGGACGGGCGGACAGAGTTAGAGTAACCGAACGATCGGTCGGGACAAGGGGGCCCGCCAAACCTGTGGACAACTCGTAGGGGAAGATCGCGGACATGACCACGGCCAAGCGGGACACGTACACCCCGGAGACACTGCTCACCGTTGCCGTCCGTGTCTTCAACGAGCGGGGCTACGACGGCACGTCCATGGAGCATCTCTCCAAGGCGGCGGGCATCTCCAAGTCGTCCATCTACCACCACGTCGCGGGCAAGGAGGAACTCCTGCGCCGCGCGGTCAGCCGTGCGCTGGACGGGCTCTTCGGAATTCTCGACGAGCCGGGAGCAACACGGGGGCGGGCGATCGAGCGGGTCGAGTACGTCACCCGTCGCACCGTCGACGTGCTGATAGCCGAACTGCCCTACGTCACGCTGTTGCTGCGCGTACGGGGCAATACGAAGACGGAGCGCTGGGCCATGGAGCGGCGGCGCGAGTTCGACCAGCGGGTGACCGATCTGCTCAAGGCGGCGGTCGCGGACGGTGACCTCCGCTCCGACGTGGACATACGGCTGGTGACACGGCTGCTCTTCGGAATGGTCAACTCCCTGGTGGAGTGGTACCGGCCGCTGCCCGACGGCGGAGTCGACGGGGAGCGTCTGGCGGACACGCTCGTGCGCGTGGCCTTCGAGGGAATGCGGTCCAGCCGCTGAGCCGAACCGTCGGCGGTCGCACGGATCCGGCGTGATCCGAACGAAAGGCCCTAGGCGAGCTCGGTGGGTCCGTCCGTGCCCGGGGCCAGGTCGGTCTCCTCGAACACCAGGAGCGTGCGGGTGGAGAGCACCTCCGGGATGGCCTGGATCCTCGTCAGGACCAGTTCGCGCAACGACCTGTTGTCCGGTGTGTGCACCAGCAGCAGGACGTCGAAGTCGCCGCTGACCAGCGCGATATGAGTCGCCCCCGGCAGTGCCTGGAGCTGCTCGCGCACCGTGCGCCAGGAATTCTGGACGATCTTGAGAGTGATGTACGCGGAGGCTCCCTGCCCCGCCCGCTCATGGTTCACGCGCGCGGTGAAGCCACGGATCACGCCGTCGTCGATGAGCCGGCTGATCCGGGCGTAGGCGTTGGCCCGGGACACATGGACACGATCGGCCACCGACCGTATCGAGGCGCGGCCGTCCGTCTGGAGCAGTCGCAGGATGCCGCGGTCGATGGCATCGAGCGGCCGCGCGGGCGCAACCTGGCCGGGGTCCTCGCCCCCGTCGGCCATTTGTTCAGCTGACATGTGCCCCCGCCTCCCCGTCCTGGACGACCTGCCTCTATCCCAGGCTGTGGAGAACCGTTTGTCCACAGGCTGAAGGCGCCTGTAGCCAAAATGCGCTCGCGACCGAACAATCGGTAGGTGAGGCACACCACATCCGTGCCTCGGACAGCGCTCGATATTTCGATGTATTTCGACACCCCTCGGCATCGGACGATCCCCTGATGCCGACAGACGCCGCTCGGAACCCCTCGATGCCAGGAGGTGCTTGTCATGACGGTCCAAGAGCTGCCCGGCGCGGCTGCTTACCGGCCCACGCCGCCCCCGGCCTGGAAGCCGCTCACCGATCCCGCGCCGCTGCTCCCGGACCCCGAGCCGTACCGCGTGCTCGGTACGGATGCCGTGGCCGACGCCGACCCCGAGTTGCTGCTGCGGCTCTATACGGAGCTGGTCCGCGGCCGGAGGTACAACGCGCAGGCCACCGCTCTCACCAAGCAGGGCCGGCTCGCCGTCTACCCGTCGAGCACGGGGCAGGAGGCCTGCGAGATAGCGGCCGCGCTGGTGCTGGAGGAGCGGGACTGGCTCTTTCCCAGCTACCGGGACACCCTTGCGGCAGTGGCGCGCGGCCTGGACCCGGTCGAGGCGCTGACGCTGCTGCGTGGTGACCGGCACACCGGTTACGACCCGCGTGAGCACCGCATCGCACCGCTCTGCACCCCCCTTGCCACCCAGCTGCCGCACGCCGTCGGGCTGGCACACGCGGCGCGCCTCAAGGGCGACGACGTGGTGGCGCTCGCCATGGTCGGTGACGGCGGGACCAGCGAGGGCGATTTCCACGAGGCACTGAATTTCGCAGCCGTCTGGCGTGCCCCGGTCGTCTTCCTCGTGCAGAACAACGGCTTCGCGATCTCCGTACCGCTGGCGAAGCAGACCGCCGCGCCGTCCCTGGCACACAAGGCCGTGGGGTACGGGATGCCGGGCCGGCTGGTGGATGGAAACGACGCGGCCGCGGTGCACCAGGTCCTCGGCGAGGCGGTGGCGCGGGCCCGGAGCGGTGGCGGGCCGACGCTCGTCGAGGCGGTGACGTACCGCATGGACGCCCATACGAACGCCGACGACGCCA
Source organism: Streptomyces sp. NPDC006510 (assembly GCF_040611955.1). Lineage (NCBI taxonomy): Bacteria > Bacillati > Actinomycetota > Actinomycetes > Kitasatosporales > Streptomycetaceae > Streptomyces > Streptomyces sp. NPDC006510. Next base: position 52,205 of record NZ_JBEXPH010000004.1, read on the forward strand.
CTCGCTACCGCGTCGACAGCGAAGTGGAGGCCTGGCGTGCGCACGACCCGATCCAGCTTCTTGAGCGCGAGCTGACCGGGCGAGGGCTGCTCGGTGACGACGGGATCGAGGAGGCGCGCGCGGCCGCGGAGCGGATGGCGGCAGCTCTGCGCGAGAGGATGAACGCAGATCCGGTGCTGGATCCGATGGATCTGTTCGCCCATGTCTACGCGGAACAGACCGCACAACTGCGGGAGCAGGAAGCCCGGTTGCGTGTCGAACTGGACGCCGAGCGGGATCAGCACGGCCATGACGACGTGGAGGAAGGGCGATGACCACCGCAGCGGCGGCGGCCGGAGAGCGGACGGCGAAGGCCAAGCCCGCCACGATGGCACAGGCACTCGGGCGGGCGCTGCGCGACTCGATGGCACAGGACCCGACGGTGCATGTCCTCGGCGAGGACGTCGGCACGCTCGGTGGGGTCTTCCGGATCACCGACGGACTGGCCAAGGAGTTCGGCGAGGACCGTTGCACGGACACCCCACTGGCCGAGGCGGGCATCCTCGGGGCGGCCGTGGGCATGGCGATGTACGGGCTGCGACCCGTGGTGGAGATGCAGTTCGACGCCTTCGCCTATCCGGCGTTCGAGCAGCTCATCAGCCATGTCGCGAAGATGCGGAACCGGACGGCCGGCGCCATGCCGCTGCCGATCACGGTCCGGGTGCCGTACGGCGGCGGGATCGGCGGGGTCGAGCACCACAGCGACTCCTCGGAGGCGTACTACATGGCGACGCCCGGCCTCCATGTCGTCACGCCCGCCACGGTCGAGGACGCGTACGGGCTGCTGAGGGCCTCGATCGCCTCCGACGATCCGGTGGTGTTCCTGGAGCCGAAGCGGCTCTACTGGTCGAAGGCGGACTGGTCGCCCGAGGCGCCGGTGGCTGTGGAGCCGATCGGCCGGGCCGTCGTCCGCCGGCCGGGCCGCAGCGCGACGCTGATCACGTACGGGCCGTCGCTGCCCGTCTGTATGGAGGCGGCGGAAGCGGCCGTCGAAGAGGGCTGGGACCTGGAGGTCGTGGACCTGCGCTCGCTGGTGCCGTTCGACGACGAGACCGTCGCCGCATCCGTCCGGCGTACCGGGCGTGCGGTCGTCGTCCACGAGTCCTCCGGTTTCGGCGGTCCGGGCGGTGAGATCGCGGCCCGGGTCACCGAGCGCTGCTTCCACCACCTGGAGGCGCCGGTGCTGCGGGTCGCCGGGTTCGACATTCCGTATCCGCCGCCGATGCAGGAGAGGCACCATCTCCCGGGCGTGGACCGGGTGCTGGACGCGGTCGCCCGCTTGCAGTGGGAGGCGGAGAACTGATGCCCCAGGTACTCGAATTCAAGTTGCCGGACCTCGGTGAGGGGCTCACCGAGGCGGAGATCGTGCGCTGGCTGGTGGAGGTCGGCGATGTCGTAGCCATCGACCAGCCGGTCGTCGAGGTCGAGACGGCCAAGGCGATGGTGGAGGTGCCGTGCCCGTACGGGGGTGTGGTGACCGCGCGGTTCGGCGAAGAAGGATCGGAACTGCCGGTCGGGGCGCCTCTGTTGACGGTGGCGGTCTCGGTGGGGGCGACGCAGCCGGTGGGGGCGGATGCGGGTGCGGACGAGGGGGCAGGAGCCGGCTCCGGTTCGGGGTCCGGTTCCGGCTCTGGCTCCGGTTCGGGGTCCGGTTCCGGCTCTGGCTCCGGTTCTGGTTCCGGTGAGGTGGAGTCGTCCGGCAATGTGCTGGTCGGGTACGGGACGGGTGCACCGGTGGCGCGTCGTCGGCGGGTCCGTCCCGCAGCCGTGACGGCAACGGTTCCCGCACGGGTGCCTGCGGCTCCGGCTCCGGCCGCGGTGCCGACGTCGGCACCTGATCCCGTGCCGGATGCGGCGCCGGGGCCGGTGGCTGTGGTTTCTCCGCTGGTACGGAAGCTGGCGCGGCAGCATGATCTTGATCTGCGGCAGTTGGCGGGCTCCGGACCGGACGGGCTGATCCTGCGGGCCGATGTCGAATCCGCGATCAGGGCGCCGGCAGAGGGAACGGCGGCACCCCGGCCGGCCGCGGTCGCGACGCCGGAGGCCGGGACGGAGCGGGTGGCGGCGTCGGCACCGGTATCGGAGCCGGCTTCCGGGGCGGCGGCGAGCCCGGCCGCGCACCGTATTCCGTTGCGCGGTGTACGGGGCGCGGTCGCCGACAAGCTGTCGCGCAGCCGGCGGGAGATCCCCGACGCCACATGCTGGGTCGATGCCGATGCCACCGAGCTGATGGCGGCCAGATCCGCGATGAACAGCGCCGGTGGTCCGGCGGCCGGTCCCAAGGTTTCGGTGCTGGCCCTACTGGCGCGTATCTGCACCGCGGCACTGGCCCGGTTCCCCGAGCTCAACTCCACGGTGGACCTGGAAGCGCGGGAGATCGTGCGGCTGCCGGAGGTCCATCTCGGGTTCGCGGCTCAGACCGAGCGGGGCCTGGTCGTCCCCGTCGTGCGGGATGCGCAGGCCAGGAACGCCGAGTCGATCGGGACCGAGATCGCCCGGCTGACCGAGGCGGCGCGGGCCGGGCGGCTGACCCCGGCGGAACTGACCGGCGGCACGTTCACACTGAACAACTACGGGGTGTTCGGAGTCGACGGATCGACCCCGATCATCAACCACCCCGAGGCGGCGATGCTGGGCGTCGGCCGGATCGTTCCCAAGCCCTGGGTGCACCAGGGGGAGCTGGCCGTACGACAGGTGGTCCAGCTCTCGCTGACCTTCGACCACCGGGTCTGCGACGGCGGTACGGCGGGCGGCTTCCTGCGTTACATAGCCGATTGCGTGGAACAACCGGCGGTGCTGCTGCGCACGTTGTAGGTGAGGCCGTGGCTCCCGGTTCTTCCCCCTTGCTCGACCCGGCTGATCGGCTCGATCGCCGACCGGGTGGATCAACGGGAGCCTGCGGCCCGCATACTCGGATGCATGACCGCGTATGACGCCATCGTCCTTGCCGGAGGGGCCGCCAAACGGCTCGGCGGCGCCGACAAGCCCGGAATCCGGGTCGGTGGCCGTGCGCTGCTCGACCGGGTGCTCGCGGCCTGTGCCGATGCCTCGGCGACGGTGGTGGTGGGCGGGCGACGGCCCACCGCGCGGCCGGTGATCTGGACGCGCGAGGAGCCTCAGGGCGGCGGCCCGTTGGCCGCGCTCGACGCGGGGGTCCGGCGGACCACGGCGGAACGGGTTCTTGTCCTCTCCGCCGACCTGCCGTTTCTTGGCGCGAGCACGGTCGGAGCGCTCCTGGCCGCCGCCGGGGAAGGGCAGCGGGATGGGGCTCTGTGCGCCGATCAGCAGGGTCGCGACCAGCCTCTCGTCGCCGTCTACCGTGCCGAGCCGCTGCGCCGTGAGCTCGCGCTGATCGCCGCCGAGCACGGTGGTCTGTCCGGGCTCCCTCTGCGTCTGCTGACGCACGAACTCGATCTCGCCCGGGTGGAGGCCGATCCTCTTGCCTCCTTCGACTGCGACACCTGGGAGGACATTGCGTCGGCCCGGGCCCGTATCAGAGAGCATGGGACCGTGCTGGATGAATGGATCACCGCAGTCAAGAACGAACTCGGTATCGAACTCGACGTCGACACCGACGTCCTGCTCGATCTCGCCCGTGACGCCGCCCACGGCGTCGCCCGGCCCGCCGCGCCGCTGACGACCTTCCTGGTCGGGTACGCGGCGGCCAAGGCGAGCAGCGGAGGTGACGCCGACGGGGATGCCGCCACGGCTGTGGCCGAGGCCGCCAGGAAGGCTGCCGCGCTCGCCCTCCGCTGGGCGGACGAGAACGAGACGCAATGACCACCCCTGACGGCGGGCCCGATCGGCCTCCGGCTGCGGATGGCGGGCCGATGGATGCGGGGTCCCCGGCGGGTGCCGGATCCCTGATGGGCCTTGGGACTGTGGCGGGTGCCGGGGGTTCGGTGTGTGATCGTCCGGTGCCGGGCGGTGCAGCGTCCTCGGTCGGTGCAGCGTCCTCGGTTGTTGGCTCGTCCTCGGCCGTCGGCTCGTCCTCGGAGGGTGACCGTTCTCGGAGCGGGGAGCGGTGTTTGACTCCGGAAGAGGTGCGGGCGGCGGAGGCGGACCGGGCCGTGGAGCAGGCTCTCGCTCTGGTCGGGAGCCGGTCGGCCGGTGAGCCCCGCCCCTCGGGTCGGCCTCAGGCCACGGGGCGGCATCACATCACGGGTCACGCTGCGGATCGGCCTCACGCTGCGGATCGGCCGCAGTCCACGGAATCCGGCTGCCCTGCGTCCTGTTCCCCGGAGCAGTCGCACTCCGCGGGTCCGTCCCGCCCCGCGGACGAACCTGCGGCAGCCCCCAGTCCGCTGCCACCGGACCGGGACCGGGACCGGCACAGGCACGGACACACGGCCTCCTGGCGGGAGGCGCGGGCGCTAGCGGCTCGGTCCGGGCGTGCCGCGACGGTCCGGGCCAGTCGGCTTCCCCTCGACCAGGCGCTCGGACACGTACTCGCCGAGCCGCTCGTCGCGCTCACCGATCTGCCGTCCTTCGACACCTCTGCCATGGACGGCTGGGTCGTCTCCGGGCCGGGGCCGTGGAACATCCGCGAGATCGCCGGGGCCCGGGGCGCGGAGAGAGCCGATACCGGCGCGGGCCGGGACCTGGGCATCCTCGCCGGGCAGAGCACCCCCGCCACGCTTTCCGACGGAGACGCCGTACGGATCGCCACCGGCGCCCGTATTCCGGCGGATGCCAACGCCGTGATCCGCAGCGAACACGCTCACGTGGACGAGGCCAAGGGGCTGCTCCACGCGAAGCGTCAGGTGTCGCCCGGACAGGACATCAGGCCCCGTGGCCAGGAATGCCGTGCCGGTGATCAGCTCATGCCCGCCGGGGCGCTGGCGACGCCCGCCGTTCTCGGTCTGGCCGCCGCGGCCGGGTACGACACACTCGTCGTGGTGCCTCGGCCTCGCGTCGACGTCCTCGTTCTCGGTGACGAACTGCTGACCACTGGGCTGCCGCACGACGGGCTGATCCGCGACGCACTCGGCCCGATGATCGGCCCCTGGCTGCGTGCGCTGGGCGCCGAGGTTTCGGCCCCGCAGCGGCTCGGTGACGACGCGGCGGCCCTGCGGCGTGCCCTCACCACATCCGACGCCGATCTGGTCATCACCACCGGTGGCACGGCCGCGGGCCCCGTCGATCACGTCCACCCGGTCCTTGCCGGGATCGGGGCCGAGCTGCTGGTCGACGGAGTCGCTGTCCGCCCCGGTCACCCGATGCTGCTGGCCCGGCTCAAGAAGACGGCGGGCCCGTATCTCGTAGGGTTGCCGGGCAATCCCCTGGCCGCGGTCTCCGGGCTCCTCACACTTGCCGAGCCCCTGCTCCGCGGGCTGGCGGGCCGGGAGCCGGAGGCGCCGTACCAGGTCGTCGTACGCGACGAGGTGCACGGGCACCCGTATGACACCCGCCTGGTGCCGGTCGTCCACCGGGCGGGCAGCACCGCCGACGGGCCGGGCAGCGGGTACGACGGTGGCGCGGGAACCGGGAGCGGTGCCGAGCACGTCGTACCGCTGCACTACAACGGTCCGGCGATGCTCCGTGGGATCGCTGCCGCTGACGGGCTGGCCGTCGTACCGCCCGGCGGGGTACGGTCCGGCACCGAAGTGGAGATCCTCGATCTACCGTGGGCCTCGGCGATGCCGTGGACGGAAGGGTGTTTCACGTGAAACTTCCCGGCCACGATGCGATGGCCAGGCGCGCCGACGAGCATGTCATACCCACACGGGTGCTGCTCCCGCGCAGGGTTGTCGACAGACCGGCGCGGCAGGTCGCCAAGCGGCTGATGATGGCGCTTCTGGTGCTTGCCATAACGGTGTTGATCGTCTGGATGGACCGCGGCGGATATCACGACGCCGCCGATGACCAGGTCGATCTGCTGGACGCGGTGTACTACGCGACGGTCACCCTCTCCACCACCGGCTACGGCGACATCACCCCGTACGGGGACAGCGCCCGGCTCACCAATGTGTTGCTCGTGACACCACTGCGGGTGCTCTTTCTGATCATCCTGGTCGGTACCACTCTTGAGGTTCTTACGGAACGGACCCGGGAGGACTTTCGGCTGAAGCGTTGGAGAACCAACTTGCGTGATCACACCGTTGTCGTCGGCTTCGGGACGAAGGGCCGTTCGGCCATTCAGACCCTGTGTGCCACCGGCCTGAAGAAGGAACAGATCGTCATCGTCGACCCGGCGACCAAGGTGATCGAGATCGCCAATGCCGAAGGGTTCGTCGGGGTGGTCGGCGATGCGACGCGCAGCGAGGTACTGCTGCGGGCCGAGCTCCAGAAGGCGCGTCAGATCATCATCGCCACCCAGCGCGATGACACGGCGGTGCTGGTGGCGCTGACGGCGCGGCAGCTCAACCGTGGCGCGAAGATCGTCGCGGCGGTGCGCGAGGAGGAGAACGCCCCGTTGCTCCGGCAGTCCGGCGCCGACGCGGTGATCACCAGCGCCAGTGCGGCGGGCCGGCTGCTGGGTCTCTCCGTCCTCAGCCCGAGCGCGGGCACGGTGATGGAGGACCTGATCCAGCAGGGCAGCGGACTCGATCTCGTCGAACGGCCGGTGATAAAGGCCGAGGTGGGCAAGAGCGTCCGGGAGACCGATGATCTCGTGGTCAGCGTGTTGCGGGGGCATCGGCTGATGGGTTACGACGATCCGGCGGCCAGCCCGCTGCAGTTGACGGACCGGTTGATCACCATCGTGCGCGCCTCGAACGAATCGCCGCTGGACGGCCCGCCCATGGGCACACCGCGCCCCCGCGACTGATCCCGCCCGCCGCCCGCCGCCCGCCGCGCGTCTCGCGTGCAGCCCGTCCCGCCCCGAGTCCCGCGTGCGGCCCCGTCCATGTACGACCGGCCCCGCCCCGCCCCGCGCGGCGCTCTTCGGGGTGCTTCACCTGCCACGGAGTAGCCTCGCCGCCATGTATGCGATCACGATCCCTGAACCCGGCGGCCCCGAGGCACTCGTCTGGGCCGAGGTGCCCGATCCGGTGGCCGGTGAGGGTGAGGTCCTCGTCGATGTCGTGGCCAGCGCGGTCAACCGCGCCGATGTGTTGCAGCGGCAGGGGTTCTACAACCCGCCGCCCGGCGCGTCCCCGTACCCCGGCCTTGAGTGCTCGGGCCGTATCTCGGCGATCGGGCCCGGTGTCACCGGCTGGTCGGTCGGCGATGAGGTGTGTGCGTTGCTCGCGGGCGGCGGATACGCGGAGAAGGTCGCCGTTCCTGCCGGTCAGCTGCTGCCCGTGCCGGACGGCGTCGATCCGGCTCTGGCCGCGGCACTGCCCGAGGTGACGGCCACGGTCTGGTCCAACGTCTTCATGGTGGCCCATCTGCGCCCCGGCGAGACGCTGCTGGTGCACGGCGGATCCAGCGGAATCGGCACGATGGCGATCCAGCTCGCCAAGGCCGTGGGCGCGCGGGTCGCGGTGACCGCCGGGGGACCGGAGAAGCTGGCGCGCTGCGCGGAACTCGGGGCCGACATCCTGATCGACTACCGGGAGCAGGACTTCGTCGAGGAACTGCGCAAGGCGACCGACGGGGCCGGTGCGGATGTCATCCTTGACATCGTCGGCGCGAAGTACCTGGACCGGAATGTGAAGGCGCTCGCCGTCAACGGCAGGCTGGCCGTCATCGGCCTTCAGGGCGGCGTCAAGGGCGAGCTGAATCTGGGCGCCCTGCTCAACAAGCGGGCCGCCATCACCGCGACCTCGCTGCGCGGCCGCCCGCTCGCCGAGAAGGCCGCCATCGTCGCCGCCGTCCGCGAGCACGTCTGGCCGCTGATCGCGGACGGGGTCGTGCGGCCGGTCGTGGACCGCACGGTGCCGATGCCGGACGCCGCCGAGGCCCACCGGGTGGTGGAGTCCAGCGCGCACATCGGGAAGGTGCTGCTGCGGGTTCCGATGGGCTGACGCCGACGTCGACCGCCGTCCCGCGGCGCGGGCCGACACCCCGGGGCTGCGCCCCGGCCCACTCCCTGGTCCCCCGCCACGCGGAAAGGCCCGGCGCACAGGTCGTCGACCATGTGTGCCGGGCCTCGGTGTTGTTCTCCGTCAGGGTGGTACGGGCCAGGGACAGCGCAGGCGCAGGGGCTGACGACCTAGAGGTACGGGCCCGACCGGATGGCCCCGTGCGGGTCCCCGCTGCCGTCCTCGTCCTCGTGGGCGCTGCCCGGCGGAAGGGCGCGGCGCATCTGTTCCAACTGGGCCCGAGCAGCCATCTGCTGGGCGAACAGTGCCGTCTGGATGCCATGGAACAGGCCTTCCAGCCAGCCCACCAACTGGGCCTGGGCAATCCGGAGTTCCGCCTCGGAGGGCACCGACTCCTCGGTGAACGGCAGGGAGAGCCGCTCCAGCTCCTCCACCAGCTCCGGCGCGAGGCCGTCCTCCAGCTCCTTCACGGAGCTGGCGTGGATCTCCTTGAGCCTGACCCGGCTCGCCTCGTCGAGAGGAGCCGCCCTGACCTCCTCCAGGAGCTGCTTGATCATGCTGCCGATGCGCATGACCTTCGCGGGCTGTTCGACCATCTCCGTCACCGGGACCTCACGCGATTCGTCGTCAGTGCCACCGCCGCCGCCGATCGCCATGCCGTCCTGCCCCACCACGAGGACTTGGGGGTGCTCCTGCGACCGTTCATTCCTCGGCATCTCCATGGCGCCATTGTCTCGCACACCTGCCGTACGACACTGTGGTGCCCCCGCAAACGCTTGATCCACCGTTCACGGGGGCACCGAGTCAGCCGGTCAGCCCACCGGCCGCACCGTCCGAAGCGACCGAACCGGCTGAACCGGCCGCACCGACCGCACCGAATTCAGACTCCCTGCCGTCACCTGGCATCTCCTGCATCACCCGGCTCTCCGTGCCAGCGCGAGGCGTGAGCGGGTGAGCGCCGTCGCGAGCAGACCGGCCAGCAGCGGAACGCCCACGACGAGCAGGCCGAGGGTGGGCCAGGGCAGCACGATCGGTGTGTACGCGGACTCCGTGGGCTCCAGCCGCATCGTGTGCAGCGCCTGGCGCAGATCGACGAGCCGCAGCGCCACCGCGGGCACCAGTCCCGCCAGCGTGCCGAGGACCACACCCGTGAGCGCCACCACCACGCACTGGAAGCCGGACAGCTTCCGCCGCACGCCCGGGGGCGCACCCACCGCGCTGAGCGTGTTGAGGTCGGCCTCCGCGTCCGCCTTGGCGAGGCCCGTCGTGATCGCGGCGGCGCCCAGCGTCACCATTCCGGCGAACAGGGTCAGGATCAGCAGCATGGAGTCGTCGTCCCCGCCGGGACCGGACTCGGACTGCACCCAGAGGCCGCCGCCGGCCTGCTCGATCGCGCCGTCCGTCCGCTGCATCTCGGCTTCCGTCGGTGAGTGGGCGACGGCATACACGCTTCCGCCCACCTCGGTGTGCAGGCCGAGCCGTTCAGCGGTCCGCTGCGGCAGGATCATGTTGATCCCGGGGGTGGCGGCGTACTTCTCGGGGGCCACGTACGCCTTCAGCGTCTCCGTGGTGGTCCGTGGCTTGCCCGGGTGCTGCCTCCAGTTCTGCTTGTCCTCCTTGCTGTAGCGGTGGACCGCCTTGAGGGTGACCTCGCCGTTCTTCGCGTACACCTCGTTGAGCAGTACCGGCGTGCCTGCCGCCAGTGCCTCGGCGGCCGCGGGGTCGTCGAGCTTCACATAGGTGCTGAGCATGGCCTCGTCCGCCACGACGATGCTGCTCGCTCCGGTGTTGAAGAGGCCCGACGACATGAGGTCGGTGAGGCAGGCCGGGGAACGCATCAGCTTCTTGTGCTCGTCGGCGGAGAGCCGCGCGGCGAGCTCCTTGGCGCCCTTGCCGGTGAGCGGGCAGACATGGGCCTTGCCGGTGGGCCTGACCAGTTCCAGTGAGCCGCAGCTGTTCTCCTCGCCGCTGTAGAGGTCGCAGTTGCTGCCCGCCCAGACCCGTCGGAAGTCGGCGTGCCCGCCGGTGACGGCCATGTTCCGTTCGACGGCGGCCCGTGCCTGCGGGAGTCGGGCGGCGGCCTCGGTGTCGGCGGAGGAGAGGACGACGGTTCCCTCGTTCAGGGAGGGGATGTAGTCGAATTCGTACTCGGCCGTGGAGCTGGCCATGTACGTGGCGATGGCGACCGAACCGGCGACAGCTGCCATCACAGCCGCGACCGCGGGGGCGGTACGGCCACGGTTGCGGGCCGCGTCGCGCAGCGCCAGCCGGGGCGAGAGCGGCAGCCTGCGGCCGAGCCGCCCGAGGAAGCCGACGATCACCGGGATGCAGGCGAGAAGCCCGAGCTCGGCGGCCACCGAGCCGCCGGCGACCAGCGACGAGTCCCCGGCGGTGCCGCCGTAGATGGCGACGCCGCAGCCGATGGCCAGTACGCAGGTGCCCAGGACGGGCAGCACCCGGGAGGAGCGGCGGACGCCGCGGCGGCCGGTGAGCGACTCCAGCACGGACTGCCGGCTCGCCACGATCGCCGGGGCGAACGCGGCCAGAAGGCCGGTGACCAGGCCGATCGCCGCGATGATCAGCAGCTCCGTCGGGTTCAGGGCGAGGGAGCCGAAGCGGTGCCCGGCCCATTCCTCGATCATCGGGCGGAACAGCGCGGTGGCTCCGAGCCCGACCACCACACCGGTCACGGCTCCGATGCCGCCGAGTACCAGACCGCCGCCGAGCACCACGGCCCGGACATGGCGTCTGTCCCCGCCGCAGGTGCCGAGAAGTCCGAGCTGACGTCGGGAGCGGCGCGCACCGACCGCGAACGCCGGTCCGGCGAGCAGCACGATCTCCAGGACCGCCATGGCGACCACGGTGATGAGGGGCGCGCTCAGCTCCTCGGGGCTTTCCGCGTAATGGTCGCGGTTTTTCCTGGTCAGCGGGACCTCGGAGTCCGGCGGCGGGTCGAGGACGACCTGACGGGACTTGACGAGGATGCCCGACTTATTGGCGGCCATGACGTGCGGCCAGGTGATCCCCACCCCTTCGGGGCCCTTGACCAGCCAGTCCTTGTCGCGGGCGTTCGGCGGCAGCACCGTCTTGTCCTGGTCGGACCTGGCCTGCCACGGGGCGATGACCGCGCCCGGGTCGGCGTACAGCGCCTCGGCACTCAGGGTGTCCGGCTGCTCGACCACACCGGTGATCGTGTACTTCTTGCCGGAGTTGCGCACGGTGGTGACCGACCCGACGTGCAGGCCGGTCGACTTCAGGAACGGTTCGGTGGCGGCCACCTCGTTCATGCCGTGCGGGAACTCACCGCGCACCAGGTCGATCTTGCCGCGGGCCAGCTTGTCCGAGGTCCGGAACTCGTAGATGTCGGTGTTGGCGATGCCGTACCCGGTGGTGATGCTCGCCGGGACGGACTGGATGCTGATCGCCCGCGAGCCCTTGGGGAACGTGGTGCTGATGTCGATCGGCGGGCCGGTGTCGTCCACCGGCGCGTTCTCGTCGACCTGGTCGTACGACTCCGCCTCGGGCATCTGCTCGATGGGGCCGATCCGCTGGTCGCTGAAGAGCGCGTCGGCGGAGCCCATGTCAACCGTCAGCTTCTCGGCCGTGGTCGGTGTCACGCTGCGGTACGTCACGTCGAGGGCGGTGACACCGAGCACCGGGACGGCGATCATCGCGACCACCAGTGCGCTGCGGCCCTTGGACCGCATCGCGTCGCGCCGGGCTATGCGCAGGGCGGCGCGCCAGCCGGTGAGGACGCTCACTCCGCGGCCTCGGAGGCAAGGAGCGAGTCGGCGTCGGCGGTGAGCGTCTGGTCGACGATCGAACCGTCCCGGAGGAACACGACCCGGTCCGCCCAGGCCGCATACCGCGGCTCGTGCGTCACCATCACTCCGGCCGCGCCCTGGTCGCAGCGGTTGCGCAGCATCGCGAGCACCTGCTCGCCGGTCTCGGAGTCGAGCGCGCCGGTCGGCTCGTCGGCGAGCACCAGGCGCCGGTCCCCCACCAGCGCACGGGCGATCGCGACACGCTGCTGCTGGCCGCCGGACATCTCGTCCGGGAACCGGTCGGCGATCTCCAGCAGCTTCATCTCCTCCAGCGCCGTCCGGGCCTCCTTGCGGGCCTTGCGGACGGAGACACCGTCGAGCTCGCGCGGCAGGGCGATGTTCTCGGCGGCGGTGAGGGCGGGGATCAGGTTGTAGTCCTGGAAGACGTAGCCGACGCTGCGGCGGCGCAGGGCGGCGACGCCCTTGCGGCCGAGTCCGGCGATGTCCTGGCCCTCGATGACGACCTGGCCGCTGGTCGCGGTGTCGAGACCGCCCGCGATGGTCAGCAGGGTGGACTTGCCGGAGCCGGACGGGCCCATCACGGCGACGAGTTCACCGGCGTACACGGCGAGGTCGATGCCGCGCAGGGCGTGCACCTCGGCGATTCCGGAGCCGTGGGTGCGGGTGAGTGCCCGGAGTTCGAGCACCGGTGCCCCGGATCGGGGCGGGACGTGCGAGGACATGGTGAGTGGTTCCCCCTCGGAACGGGTCTGGGGCGGCGCCGGACATCGAAGCGGTCCGAGGCCGGGCGCCGGGGCGGCACGCGACGGACGGTGCCGGTGCCCGGCGCGTACGCGGACGGCCTGTGGTCAGTGGCCCGAGCTCTGTGGTCAGTGGCCCGAGCTCTGTGGCCCGTGGTCCGCGGTCAGTGCCGGCTGCGCGGGCGGGCGGTACGGGACGCGGCGCGCCCGGTCGTACGGGCCTCGGGCACCGGCTCCGTGGCCGCGGCCTCGGCGAGGCGGACCAGCCGGGTCTCGCAGTGATCCAGCCAGCGCGCCTCGGCCTCCGCCTGGAAGATCAGCTGTTCCAGTACGAGCAGCCAGGCGACCTCGTCGCGGTTGGACGGGACGTCGCTGAGCGACTGCGCCTTGAGGCGGGTGTAGTCCTGCATCGCCTTCAGGGTGTGGTGGCGCTGGGACTGGATGACGGCACGGATGTCGACACCGGGTGCGCCGACCGCCATGGCGAGCTTGATGGCCAGCTCGTCGCGGGGCGGGTTGTTGCGGTCGACGGGTGTCTCGAACCAGTTCCGCAGCTCGGTGCGTCCGTCGTCGGTGATCGCGTAGAGGGCATGTCCCTGGTCGTCCTCGTCGTCCTGGACGACCAGGCCGTCGCGCTCCAGCCGGCTGAGCGTCGTGTACACCTGGCCGACGTTGAGCGGCCAGGTGGAGCCGGTGCGCGATTCGAATTCGGTACGGAGCTGGGAGCCGTATCGGGGCCCCCGTTCCAGAAGGGCCAGCAGCCCATGACGGATCGACATACTCAGTATGTATACCGAGTATGCTGTGCGACGCAAGTCTCTGCCGGGGGTGCGGGTGCCGGTGGGAGGGGGATCCGGGGCGGATCAGTTCATGCGGCGGATACGGAACGCCAGGAAGCCCAGCCCCAGTCCGATCAGCACGATTCCCGCACCCAGCGACACCTCCTTCATCTGTCGCACGGCCGACGCGTCCAGGGCCTGCTGCGGGAGCCGGTCGGCCCCGGGGGACGGGCTCGCCACGGGTGTCGGGGCAGCCATCGGCGCCGGGTCGGTCGCCGCGAGGGGCACGTCGGGCCTCTGGAGGCTGTCCGCGTGCACGAGCTCCCACGGCGAGAGCTGCCGCCCGGGCCGCAACCGCCCCTCCCCGGCCTCACGCCCGGCCAGCGGGGACTGCGCATCGGAACGCGGAGGCTCCTCGTCGGAGCCGGCGGCGGAGGCGGAAGCAGTGGGGGAGGCGGACGAGGAGCCGGAGGGCGAGGCCGAAGAAGAGGCCGACGCCGAGCCGGAGGCCGGGAGGGAGGGCGACGGGGATCCCGGAGGCGCGGGCGCGGCCGGTCCGCCGTCCGGGGGAGCGGTCGTCGGTACGGTCGAGGGGGCGGCCGGAGGGGTGGCCGACATCCCGGCGGCCGGAACGGCGCCGGGGATGCCGGAAGGCCGGGCGGAGGGTCCGGCCGAGGTGTGCGCGAGCGTGGTCATCGGGGCGCTGAACGGCCCTGTCGGCCGACCGGGCACGCGCTGGCCGGCCTGGGCCTCGCCCGCCGCAGCCCCCAGCGCCGCGCCCGCCGTCAGCACCAGGCAGGCCACGCACCTCGTGGGTCGTGAGGGGAGAAGTCCTGAAGCCATGAGGTCAGCGTCACATGTGGCGGTTTGTCCGGCATTTCGAATGACTTCGAATGGCTCAGAGCCCGGCACATGGGATCCGTGCCGAGCTCTGCCACAGGACTGACGCGCCGGGAGACCCTGGGGCCTCTCGTGTGGATCAGGCCGGGTCGCCCGTCGCGACGCGCAGTTCGAAGTGGGCGCCGGGCTTGTCCACGGCGGTGCCGGACGACGGGAACTGGTCGATGACCTGGTCCTCCGCGTAGGCGTTCCCGGGTACCTCGACCTTCTTGACGACCCAGCCGGCCGCATCCGCGCACGCCTTCGCCGAGAGGAAGTCCTTGTAGAGGAACTTCGGCGCGTCCACCTTCTCCGGATCGTCGCTGTTCTCCAGCGCGTCCGTGCAGTCCTCGGTGTCCATCGTCCGGTTCCGCTCCGGAGGCTTGTGCTCGCTCGCGGCCGGTGATTCGTTCGCGGTCGTGCCGCCCTCGTTGTCCCCGTTCCTCAGCGAGAGCGCCGTGATCAGCCCGCCGATCGCGATCAGCGCGACCACGATCGAGCCGATGACGACCGGCATGTTCCGCTTGGAGCCGCTGCCGCCCGAGCCGGAGTGCGACTGCGTCGGGGGCTGCGGCGAGATCGTGTAGGGCGGCGGGGTCTGCTGGACCGGGGCCTGGCTCTGGTACGGCTGGGCCGACTGCGGGTAGCCGTACGACGGTGCCGGGGTGGGGGCCGGGGTCGCCGGGCCGTACGGGCCCGACTGATAGGGGCCCGGCTGGTACGGGGTCTGGACGTTCTGGGGCGTCGCGCCGGACTGGTCGACCGGCGGGAAGACCGCCGAGCCGACGCCCGAGCCGCTGTTGGCCGGGGCGCCGCCGCCCGCGATGATCACCGGCGCGCCCGTGGAGCCGCTCGCGGCCAGCACGCGGGCGATCTCGTCCTGCATCGCCGCCGCGCTCGGGAAGCGCTCGTTCGGGTTCTTCTTCAGCGCGCGGGCGACCAGCGCGTCCATCGCCGGGGTGATCGACCGGTTGATGGTGGAGGGCACGACCGGCTCCTCCTGGACGTGCGCGTACGCGATGGCCAGCGGGGAGTCCGCGTCGAAGGGGATCCGTCCGGTCAGCAGCTGGAACAGCATGATGCCGACCGAGTACAGGTCGGAGCGGGCGTCCACCCCGCGGCCCAGGGCCTGCTCGGGGGAGAGGTACTGCGGGGTGCCGACGACCATGCCGGTCTGCGTCATCGATGTGACGCCCGACTGCATGGCGCGGGCGATGCCGAAGTCCATGACCTTCACGACACCGCGTTTGGTCATCATCACGTTGCCGGGCTTGATGTCGCGGTGGACCAGGCCCATCTCGTGGCTGGTGTCCAGCGCGGCCAGCACGTCGGACGTCACCTTCAGTGCCCGGTCGGCCGGCATCGCGCCGTGGTTCTGGATGTCCGCCTGGAGCACGGAGCCGAGCGGCTGCCCCTCCACGTACTCCATGACGATGTACGGCATCAGCGCGCCGCCGAGCTCGTCCTCGCCGGTGTCGAAGACCGAGACGATGTTGGTGTGCTGCAGTTTGGCGACGGCCTGCGCCTCGCGCCGGAAGCGCTCACGGAAGGACTGCTCGCGGCCCAGCTCCGTGTGGAGTGTCTTGATTGCGACCTGACGGTCCAGGGCGGTGTCGTATGCCAGGTATACGGACGCCATCCCGCCCTCGCCGAGCAGGTCGCGAAGCTGGTAGCGCCCGCCGGCGACGGAACCGCCCGCGTAGCGACCCTGAGCGCCGTGTGCGCCGTCCTGGCTCATGACTTGCTCCCCCTCGGCGCGCGACTGACGCGATCATCCATTACGCGCCAAGTCTGCCCGAGGGGTACGACACGTCAAGCCGGGTGCCCGTTCCGTGACCCTACGCACAAGAAGCGTCTCGGAAGCGTTACAGGAACCGCATGAAATTTGCGTGGACGGCACGCCGGGCGGTTGGATAACCGGTCCCTCTCGGAAACGGTGTGTCCGGAAGAGGCTGTAGCGTGACGTGGCAATGCAGCTAGACACCGTGAGAACCCGCGGACGCGCGGACAGATACGACGGCGAGGACTGATGGCACCCGATTCCGAAGCAAACGGCGGCGGAGTTTCGGATGGCACCGACTCCTGGGGCATCGGCGGTGTTGTCGGTGACGGACGTTACCGGATGACCCACCGCCTCGGCCGGGGCGGTATGGCGGAGGTCTTCGCGGCCGAGGACGTCAGGCTCGGCCGCACGGTCGCGGTGAAGCTGCTGCGCTCCGATCTCGCCGAGGACCCGGTCTCCAAGGCCCGGTTCACGCGCGAGGCGCAGTCGGTCGCCGGGCTCAACCACCACGCGATCGTCGCCGTGTACGACTCCGGCGAGGACGTCGTGGGCGGGCAGACCGTCCCCTACATCGTGATGGAGCTGGTCGAGGGCCGCACCATCCGCGATCTGCTGCTCAACGCCGAGGCCCCGCCGCCCGAGCAGGCGCTGATCATCGTCTCGGGCGTGCTGGAAGCACTCGCGTACTCGCACCAGCACGGCATCGTGCACCGCGACATCAAGCCGGCCAACGTGATCATCACCAATTCCGGTGCGGTCAAGGTGATGGACTTCGGCATCGCCCGTGCGCTGCACGGTGCGCAGTCGACGATGACCCAGACCGGCATGGTCATGGGCACGCCGCAGTACCTCTCTCCCGAGCAGGCGCTGGGCAAGGCCGTCGATCACCGCTCCGACCTCTACGCCACCGGCTGCCTGCTGTACGAACTCCTGGCGCTGCGGCCCCCGTTCACCGGCGAGACGCCGCTGTCCGTGGTGTACCAGCACGTCCAGGACATTCCGGTCCCGCCGTCCGAGGTCCTGGACGCGGTGCCGCCGGAGTTGGACGGGCTGGTCATGCGCTCCCTCGCGAAGGACCCGGACGACCGGTTCCAGAGCGCCGAGGAGATGCGCGGCCTGATCCAGTACGGCCTTCAGATGCTTCAGGTGCAGGGCGGCCACACGGGTACGTGGAACACCGGCCCGGTCGCGATGCACGAAGGCGGGCACACCCCGGCCATGGGCGTCCCCGGGGGCACGATGGCGATGGGGCACCCGCAGCACGGGGACACCTCGCAGGGGCCGATCCTGCCGCCGATGAACCCCGACGACGGCGGTTACGAGGGTGGACACCACGGCGGTGGCGGCCGCGGCAAGCTGTGGCTGTTCGTCGTGCTCGCGCTGATCGCGATCGGGGCGGGTGTCGCCATCGCGGTCAACGCCGCGAAGGACACCGGCTCGACGCACGAGAAGAAGCCCGACAAGACCTCCAGTTCGCCGTCCCCGTCGAAGAGTCCGTCCGGGCCGAGCGACGAGGAGAGCGATCAGACCCAGGTGCCGGAGAACTCCACCGGCAACCAGCAGGACACGCCGCCGACGCGGACCTACTCCCCGTCGACCACCCCGACCCAGCCGTCCGAGCCGCCGTCGACCCAGCCGTCCACCCCGTCCACCGGAGGCCCGGCCGACGGCGGTACCGGTACGGACAACGGTGGCACCGGTACGGACAACGGCGGTACGGGCACGGACAACGGCGGTACCGGTACGGACAACGGCGGTACGGGCACGGACGACGGCGGTACGGGCACGGACAACGGTGGCGCCGGCGGCGAGACCGCCGGGACCAACACCGGTACGTCCGCGGCGGCCGGAACCGTGGCGGGCTCCACCCCGTGACCCGGCCGTTCACGGGCGGATTCAGCCCGTGAACGCCTCGCGCACTCTCTCGTACTCGCGCGTCCACCAGACCGCCAGGGCCGACACCGCAGGGAACTGCGGGTCGGCCCTCCGGTCGTGCAGGCAGTACCGCCAGCGCAGTATCCAGAAGTCGTTGAGCCGCTCCCACCACACCCGGTGCACCGCGGCGGCCAGTTCCGCCGCCCCCGCCCCGGCTGCCCCCCGGTAGGCCCGCGCGTACGCCCGTACCTTCTCCAGCTCCAGCTTCCCGGCCGGCAGGACGAAGAAGATCGCCGCGGCCCGCACCGCCTCCTCCGCCCGCGGCTGGACCCCCAGCCGGTCCCAGTCGAGGATCGCGACCGGGTCCGAACCCCGGTACAGGACGTTCAGCGGGTGGAAGTCGCCGTGCACCCAGCCGGTGGCCGGGACGCCGGGCGTGGGGGGCCTGCGGTCGGCGTGCTGTTCCAGCAGGGTGCGCCGCTCCAGCAGGCGGTGCTCGGCCAGCTCGTCGAAGGCGTCCCGGGGGCGGCGCCCGCGCGCGGCCGTCAGCAGGTCGTCGATGAGCGCGAAGGTGTCGGCGGGGTCGGGGCTCCGGTACCCGCCGGACCGGTGCGCGAGCCCCGTGCCCGCCCCTATGACCTGTTCGAGCCCGGTGTGCACGGCCCCGAGCAGCGCCCCGAGCCGCTCCGACTGGGCGGTGCTGAGCTGGGCGCCCGCCCGGTGCAGCCCGTCCACCCAGGGGTGCAGGGCATAGCACCGGCCGCCGATCTCCGTGACCGTGTCGCCCTCGGTGTCCTGTACGGGCGGGGCGACCGGCACGCCCAGCGACTGCAGCCGCTGGGTGGCACGGTGCTGGCGGACGATCGTGGCGCGGTCACCCGTGGAGTCGTCGAGATGGTGCTTGAGGAAGTAGGAGCCACGGGTGGTGGAGACGCGGTAGCCGTGGTTGAGCAGGCCCTGGGTGACGGGCTTGCAGGTCAGGGGTTCACCGGCGTCCGGATAGCGGCGCAGCACCTCGTTCACCGGAGGCACGGGCGGCCGTGGCACGGACGGGAAACGCACCTGGTCCACCGGGGAAACGGGCGGAGGGGGCGCGGACGGAACCAGCACCTCGCCGGCCGGCGGAGCGGACGGAAGGGTGACAAATGAGCGCGGCACTCCCCAGATGTTAGATCACGCTGTGTGGCCGATCGGCTGACTTGCGTGGAAGTCCAGAGTGTGCACGGAGACGAAGTGCGGCTCGATTCTGAGGTACGCCGGGTCGAAGGGCTCCCCATTCACCCGGGCGGGAACGTCGCCGAAGAGCTCGCACTGGCCGGTCGCCGGATGCACGACCTCGGCGGTGCCGGTGAACTGCACGGCCCACAGGTCGCCGCCGGCTCCCGGGACCGCGGTGCCGAAGTTGTCCGCGCCGTACGCCACGACCGTGCCGTCGCACGCGTTGTGGTAGCCGAAGCCGCTGTGCATCCGCAGGATCACGCGACCGTCGATCACGACGTGGCGGGCCACCGACAGGAAGGGAAGGGCCCGCATGCTCGTCGCCAGCCGGCCGTACCGGACGCGGCCGAGCAGTTCGATCGCCTGGAGTTCCTCGGAGGACATGACCTCCACTCTCCGCCACCCGCAAGGCCGCGGACAGAGGCCGCGGCCCCGGTTGCTCCGGGACCAAAGTCCCGAAGATCACCAGGGGGCGGCGCGGCGCTCAGCGCTTCTCCGCCTGAAGCCTCGCCACGTACGCGGCGGCCTGCGAGCGCCGTTCCATGCCCAGCTTGGAGAGCAGGCTGGAGACGTAATTCTTGATCGTCTTCTCGGCGAGGTGCAGCCGCTCGCCGATCACCCGGTTCGTCAGGCCCTCGCCGATCAGGTCGAGGATCTTGCGCTCCTGGTCGGTGAGACCGGCGAGCTTGTCCTCGCCCCGGCCCTTCTCGCCGTCGCGCAGCCGCTCCAGCACCCGGGCGGTCGCCACCGGGTCCAGCAGCGACTTCCCGGCCGCCACGTCACGTACCGCGTTCAGCAGTTCGTCGCCCCGGATCGCCTTCAGGACGTACCCCGACGCACCCGCCATGATCGCGTCGAAAAGCGCCTCGTCGTCGGCGTACGAGGTGAGCATCAGGCAGTTGATGTTCTCGTCCTGGGAGCGGACCTCCCGGCAGACCTCCACCCCGCTGCCGTCCGGCAGCCGTACGTCGAGCACCGCCACATCGGGCCGGGTCGCGGGGATACGGACCAGCGCGTCCGCCGCGGTGCCGGCCTCGCCGACGACCTCGATGTCGGCCTCGGACGAGAGCAATTCATGGACTCCGCGTCGGACGACTTCATGGTCGTCCAACAGAAAAACGGTGATTTTTCCTTGTTCGCGCACAAAACGCAGTCTCACACACTCACCCCTTCCCTGCCGCCGAACGGCGGGATAACGTGCCGTTGTTCCGGCGGCCTGCGAGGCTGTTACCAGTGCTGTGACCAGCGAGAGTTCCCGACTTTTTCGATTTACTTGGAAATCCAAGCAAAATCGCAGGTCAGATAGGGTTTCGCAGTTATGCGGCGTACTGGGTAACGTGCTT
Organism: Streptomyces sp. NPDC006510; assembly: GCF_040611955.1. Classification (NCBI taxonomy): domain Bacteria; kingdom Bacillati; phylum Actinomycetota; class Actinomycetes; order Kitasatosporales; family Streptomycetaceae; genus Streptomyces; species Streptomyces sp. NPDC006510. Next base: position 72,574 of record NZ_JBEXPH010000004.1, read on the forward strand.
TCGGCAGGGCGCTCGCCGGGGCACCTGTCACGCCTGTTCCCGGACCGAGCGGCACCCACCCCGTGCACGGGTACGGACACAGGCGAGCCGCACTGGCTTTCCCGGCAGACCCCGGGGGCCGGACCGACGGAGGAGCACGCACGTGACCGTGGAGAGCACTGCCGCGCGCAAACCGCGACGCAGCAGCAAGCGGACCAGCGCCGTGAAAACGACCGCGAAGACGTCCGCGAAGACGCCACAGAGTTCCGAGCCCGAGCTCGTACAGCTGCTGACGCCCGAGGGCGAGCGCCTGGAGCATCCGGACTACTCGATCGACCTGACCGCCGAAGAGCTGCGCGGTCTGTACCGGGACATGGTCCTGACCCGCCGCTTCGACGCCGAGGCCACCGCGCTCCAGCGCCAGGGCGAGCTGGGCCTGTGGGCGTCGCTGCTCGGCCAGGAGGCCGCCCAGATCGGCTCCGGCCGGGCCCTGCGCGACGACGACTACGTCTTCCCGACGTACCGCGAGCACGGCGTCGCCTGGTGCCGGGGGGTCGATCCGACCAATCTGCTCGGGATGTTCCGTGGCGTGAACCACGGCGGCTGGGACCCGAACAGCAACAACTTCCACCTGTACACGATCGTCATCGGCTCGCAGACCCTGCACGCCACCGGCTACGCCATGGGCGTCGCCAAGGACGGCGCGGACTCGGCCGTGATCGCGTACTTCGGCGACGGCGCCTCCAGCCAGGGAGACGTCGCCGAGTCCTTCACCTTCTCCGCGGTCTACAACGCCCCGGTCGTCTTCTTCTGCCAGAACAACCAGTGGGCGATCTCCGAGCCGACCGAGAAGCAGACCCGCGTGCCGCTCTACCAGCGCGCGCAGGGCTTCGGCTTCCCCGGTGTCCGGGTCGACGGGAACGACGTACTCGCCTGCCTGGCCGTCACCAGGTCGGCACTGGAGCGGGCCCGCCGGGGTGAGGGGCCCACCCTCGTCGAGGCGTTCACCTACCGGATGGGCGCGCACACCACCTCCGACGACCCGACGAAGTACCGGGCGGACGAGGAGCGGGCCTCCTGGGAGGCCAAGGACCCGATCCTGCGGCTGCGCACGTACCTGGAGAAGGAGGGCGCCGCCGACGAGGCGTTCTTCACCGAGCTGGACGCGGAGAGCGAAGCCCTCGGCAAGCGGGTGCGCGAGACGGTACGGGCGATGCCCGACCCGGACCCGATGGCGATCTTCGACCACGTCTACGCCGACGGCAACCCGCTCGTCGACGAGGAGCGCGCCCAGTTCGCCGCCTACCAGGCATCGTTCGCAGACTCTGCCGAGGAGGGCAAGTAGCCATGGCCATGGAAAAGATGTCCATTGCGAAGGCTCTCAACGAGTCGCTGCGCAAGGCCCTCGACACCGACCCCAAGGTCCTCATCATGGGTGAGGACGTCGGCAAGCTGGGCGGGGTCTTCCGGATCACCGACGGGCTCCAGAAGGACTTCGGCGAGGACCGGGTGATCGACACCCCGCTCGCCGAGTCCGGCATCGTCGGTACGGCGATCGGCCTGGCCCTGCGCGGCTACCGGCCCGTCGTGGAGATCCAGTTCGACGGCTTCGTCTTCCCGGCCTACGACCAGATCGTCACGCAGCTCGCCAAGATGCACGCCCGCGCGCTCGGCAAGATCAAGCTGCCGGTCGTCGTGCGGATTCCGTACGGTGGCGGCATCGGTGCCGTCGAGCACCACAGCGAGTCGCCCGAGGCCCTGTTCGCGCACGTAGCGGGCCTCAAGGTGGTCTCGCCGTCGAACGCGAGCGACGCCTACTGGATGATGCAGCAGGCGGTCCAGAGCGACGACCCGGTCATCTTCTTCGAGCCGAAGCGCCGCTACTGGGACAAGGGCGAGGTCGAGACCGACTCCATCCCCGGCCCGCTGCACAAGGCCTCGGTGGCCCGCACCGGCACTGACCTCACGCTCGTCGCGTACGGCCCGATGGTGAAGGTCTGCCTGGAAGCGGCCGCGGCCGCCCAGGAGGAGGGCAAGTCGATCGAGGTCCTGGACCTGCGCTCGATGTCCCCGATCGACTTCGACGCCATCCAGAACTCGGTCGAGAAGACCGGCCGGCTCGTCGTGGTCCACGAGGCGCCGGTGTTCTACGGCTCGGGTGCGGAGATCGCCGCCCGGATCACCGAGCGCTGCTTCTACCACCTGGAAGCACCGGTGCTGAGGGTCGGCGGCTATCACGCCCCGTACCCGCCGGCGCGTCTGGAGGACGAGTACCTGCCGGGTCTCGACCGTGTGCTCGACGCCGTCGACCGCTCGCTGGCGTACTGAGGACTGGGACGTGACAACGATGACCGACACTTCCAACGCTGCTCGCTTCCGTGAGTTCAAGATGCCCGACGTGGGCGAGGGACTGACCGAGGCCGAGATCCTCAAGTGGTACGTCCAGCCCGGCGACGCCGTCACCGACGGCCAGGTCGTGTGCGAGGTCGAGACGGCGAAGGCGGCCGTGGAACTGCCGATCCCGTTCGACGGGGTGGTGCACGAGCTGCGCTTCCCCGAGGGCACGACCGTCGACGTCGGCCAGGTGATCATCGCGGTGGACGTGGCACCGGGCAGTGGTGACGCGGCCCCGGCCGCCGCTCCCGCGCCGGTCGCGGAGCCGGTTGCCGCGGCCGAACCGGAGCCCGAGGCTCCCAAGGGCCGTCAGCCCGTCCTGGTGGGGTACGGCGTCTCCGAGAGCTCGACCAAGCGACGGGCCCGCAAGGGTACGACCGCCTCCGTACCGGCCGCCGCGGCGGCGATCCAGAGCGAGATGAACGGCCACGGCGCGGTGGTCCCGGAGAGCCGGCCGCTGGCCAAGCCGCCGGTCCGCAAGCTGGCCAAGGACCTGGGCATCGACCTGGCGACGGTCGTCCCGACCGGCGAGGGCGGGATCATCACCCGCGAGGACGTGCACGCGGCGGCCACGCCCGTACCGGCACAGGCCCCGGCGCCCGTCGCCGCCGCGGTGGCGGCCGAGGTCGAGGCCCCGGCTCCGGCCGTCGTCGCTCCGGCGGGCGCGCGGGAGACCCGTATCCCGGTCAAGGGCGTACGGAAGGCCATCGCCCAGGCGATGGTCGGCAGTGCCTTCACGGCCCCGCACGTCACCGAGTTCGTGACCGTCGACGTGACGCGCACGATGAAGCTGGTGGCGGAGCTCAAGGAGGACAAGGAGATGGCGGGGGTGCGGGTCAACCCGCTCCTGATCATCGCCAAGGCCCTCCTGGTCGCGATCAAGCGGAACCCGGACGTCAACGCCGCCTGGGACGAGGCGAACCAGGAGATCGTGCAGAAGCACTACGTGAACCTCGGTATCGCCGCCGCGACCCCGCGCGGACTGATCGTCCCGAACATCAAGGACGCGCACGAGCAGACGCTCCCGCAACTGGCCGCGTCCCTGGGCGAACTGGTCTCCACGGCCCGCGAGGGCAAGACGTCCCCGGCCGCGATGGCGGGCGGCACGGTGACCATCACCAACGTCGGCGTCTTCGGCGTCGACACGGGCACGCCGATCCTGAACCCGGGCGAGTCCGCGATCCTCGCGGTCGGTGCGATCAAGCTCCAGCCGTGGGTCCACAAGGGCAAGGTGAAGCCCCGTCAGGTAACCACGCTGGCCCTGTCGTTCGACCACCGCCTGGTCGACGGCGAGCTCGGCTCCAAGGTCCTGGCGGACGTCGCCGCGATCCTGGAGCAGCCGAAGCGGCTGATCACCTGGGCGTAGCTGTACGAGATGGGCCCGCGCGAAGTTCGCGCGGGCCCATCGGCATGTCCGGCCTTTGCCCCAGGGCGAGTTCGGCGAACACGGTCTTGCCGACGGTACGCGGCTCGACGCCCCAGTGGTCCGCGATCCGCGCGACGATCAGGAGCCCCCGCCCGTAGCACTCGTCGGCCGTCGCCTCGCGCGGGTCCGGAAGCCGTTCGCCGCGCGGATCGCTGACCGCGATGCGGAGCGTGGTCGCGGTGAGGGTGAGGTGGACGCGGAAGAGACGACCCCGGATGACGCCGTGAAGTAACGCGTTGGTCGCCAACTCGCTGACCAGCAAGGCCGCGTCGCCGGCCAGCTCCGGGTGGCCCCACTGGAGGACGAGCCGGGCGGCGCGATGACGGCACAGGGAGATGCTGCGCGCGGTGGGGGTGTAGTCGAGCCGGTCCTCGCGGAGGACGGGGTCGGGGACGGAGATCTGTTCGGCTGCGGTCATGGACGCGTGCCTCCGTGAGTGTGGGCGGTGGCGATGCCGTACCTGCGGGGCGCCGATTTTGGGCGCGGGGCAGGGCGGTGCACTTCCGCCGACTGATTCCGCTGTGCGAGCGGCTGCGAGCTGAACGTAGCGACCCCGACAAGTTAGAGGCAAGTGAAACGGAGCCAATTGTCTCCAACGGGCGACGGTGGTCGACCGTCTGCGCTGTGGGGGGCCACACTGGTGCGGTGAATCGAGCGACTCGGCAAGGCAATCGGTCGTCAACTGTCCTGGGGCGCAGGCTCGGCAGCGAGTTGCTGCGCCTGCGAGACGCGTCGGGGAAGACGCAGCAGCAGGCAGCTCAGGTCATCAGCGCGACCAACTCGAAGATCGTGAAGATGGAGCAGGGATGGGTTCCGATGAGAGATCCGGACATCCGGGCCCTCTGCGAGTTCTACGGTCTCGACGACGCGCAGCTCGTCGGCCGGCTGCTGGAGGTGGCCCGGATGGATCGGGAGCGCCGCAAGGCGAAGGGCTGGTGGAACCAGTATCCGGAGCTGCGTTCGCTGGTCGAGTACGTTGCGCTCGAAGACATCGCCAAGGGAGTCAGGACCTGGCAAGGGGCGTTCGTACCGGGCCTGCTCCAGACGCCGGACTATGCGAGGGCGCTCGCCGTCGGCAACGCGGACTGGGACGACCCCGACGAGATCGAGCGGTTTGTCGAAGCGAAGATCGCACGCCAAGCGCGCCTCGCGGACGGCAGCCCTCTCGCGCTGTGGGCGATCGTCGCGGAAGGTGCGCTGCGGCAATTGGTCGGTGGCCGCGACGTGATGCGTGCTCAACTGGAACGTCTGGCGGAGGCTGCCGCCGAGCCAAATGTCACAGTGCAGGTTGTCCCCTTCCTCGCGGGCTCGCACCCGGGCATGACCAGCGCTTTTAGCATCGTGTCGTTTGCGGAACCCGGTGCGATGGACGTGGTTTACATGGACACCACGTCGTCTACTCTGTGGCTTGAGAGCGAGTCGGATGCCGCGCGTCACAACGTCACGTTCGGTCGAATCGCCAGAAGCGGACTCGCTCCCCGCGATTCCATCGCTCTGATAGGGCGTATTCGCAAGGAGTTGTAGTCGTGCCACACTTCGAGTTCGTCAAGTCCAGCTACAGCAGCGGCAACGGCGAGTGCGTCGAAGTGGCCCGCAACATCCCCCGCACCGTCGCCGTCCGTGACTCCAAGCGGACCGACGGTCCTGTCATCGTCCTCGGCCCCGCCGCGTGGGAGGCCTTCCGGGCCGGGCTGGTCCGGTCGTCGGACTGACCCGGCCGGGCCGGCTAGCGCTCTGACTCCACCGCCCTCCCCGGTACCAGCAGGGCGAGGGTGCTGCGCGCCTCACGCCGCAGCGCGCGACGCCGGGCGAAGGTCGCGGTGAGGGCGAGAACGGAGACCGTGCCCCCGTAGAACACGGCGGCAATCGTGGAGAGGAGCCCGATCGGCATCGGGCACGCACCTTTCTTCCCCCGCTCGGCCCGCCCGGCTCACTGCCAGGGACGGGCGTTGATGCGTTTCCCCTCCATCGTACGGACGCCGTCAACTCCCTTCTTGCGGCCGATGGTTCACGTCACGCCGAGGAGGAGCCGATGCGACGCTGCACACTGCTTGAAGCCGCAGGTCTCGCAGTCCCTGGCCAACTGCCGTTCGGGGTGGACACCGATCCGGCGAGTAGGTCCACGTGACCACGCGCACTGTTCGTCACCCGTGGAGCTGCTGAAGAACGCGGCGAAGGGCTGTCCGGCCGCAGGCCCGAACGGGCGGATTCTCACCGGGAATTGTCTGATGAAGGCCCGCTGTTAGGGTGACCGGATGTCATCGGTCAAGAAGTTCCAGGTCACCTTCGACTGCGCGGATACCGAGCGCGTCGCTCGTTTTTGGTGCGAGGTGTTGGGGTACGTCGTAACGCTGCCTTCTGAGGGACAGGGGTCATGGGCTGTGTGCTCCGATCCCACGGGTGAGGGCCCGCGCATGTATTTCCAGCAGGTTCCCGAGGGCAAGGTCGCCAAGAACCGGGTGCATCTCGACGTGCGGGCCGGTACCGGGCTCGTGGGTGCGGAGCGGCTGGCCGTGCTGGAGGCCGAACGCGATCGGCTGGTGGCGCTCGGCGCGGTGTGCACGAAGGTGCTGTATGCCGACGAGGAGAACGAGTCGTGCATCAACATGCAGGACGTCGAGGGCAACGAGTTCTGTCTCGACTGAGCATCCAGGACGGACTTTCAGCAGGCCGGAGAGGCCGCGTGACGCGAGAGGGGCCCCGCGTGGTGCGGGGCCCCTCTGCTGTGTGTGCTGCCGTGGCCGGCGGGACTACTTCTTGAAGGAGTAGTCCATGATCTTCTTCATGTCCGCGGTGCGGTTGGCCGCGCTCGTGGAGGCGAGCACCGTGCCGACGATCGTCTTGCTGCCGCGGGTCGCGGCGAAGACCAGGCAGTACTTGGCCGTCGGGCCGGAGCCGGTCTTGATGCCGATGGCACCGCTGTAGCTGCTGAGCATGGTGTTGGTGTTGGACCACGACATGTAGCGGTAACCGCCGGATTTCGTGGTGACCTTCTGCTTGGTCGACTTGGTCTTGACGACCGTGCGGAAGGTGGAGTGCTTCATCGCGCTGCTGGCGATCTTCGTCAGGTCGCGCGGTGTCGAGTAGTTCGAGCCGTTCCCTATGCCGTCGAACGAGTCGAAGTGGGTGTTCTTCAGGCCGAGGGACTTGGCCTGGGCGTTCATCTTGCCGATGAACGACTTCACGCGGGCCGCGCGGGTGGTGCCGGAGCCGAACTTGTCGGCCAGCGCGTAGGCGGCGTCGCAGCCGGACGGCAGCATCAGGCCGTACAGCAGCTGGCGGACGGTGACCTTGTCGCCCACGATGAGGCGGGCCGAGGAGGCGCCCTTGGAGACGATGTAGTCGCTGTACGCCTTCTGGATCGTGACCTTGGAATCCAGGTTCAGGTTCTTCTGCGACAGCACCACCTTCGCCGTCATGATCTTGGTGGTGGAACCGGTGGAACGGCGGGTGTCCGCGGCCTTGGCGAACAGGGACTTCGCCGTGCCGTTGTTCATCGTGTAACCGCCCGCGGCGGTGATCTTGGGGTTGGGCAGCGTGGCGGCCTGCGCGGTGGAGGCGAACGCGCTGCCTGCGATGACGGCGCCTGCTGTCAGCGCCACGGTGGCAGTGGCGGTGGCGCGGCTTATGCCCTTAATGCCGATTTTCAACTTGAATGCTCCAAATGCCCCTGGAATGCGGCCACATGTGGGTGACGCTCGCTGATGAGACTCATGAAGGCGGGGGATGGATGTGCTGATTCCTGGGGCAATTTCGGGGCTACGGGTGATTCCGGCCATGATCGGCGGTGAAGCGGTGCGGGTCCGCCCGGGGGTGGCCGGAGTCCGTCCGGGGGCGGTGGGTGTCCGTCCGTATCGCGGACTGTTCCGCCATGCACGCATCTTGTATCTATTCTGTGTACATGCCTGCCGCACCCCCTGCCGTGAAGCCCGCGAAGTCCGCCGTGAAATCGTCCCCGAAGCCGTCCGTGAAGTCCGGTGTGAAGCAGCCTCCCGCCGCCGAGCGCGTGTACGCCCACATCAAGGAGGCGGTCCTGGACCGCCGTTACGAGGGCGGCACGCTGCTCACCGAAGGCGATCTCGCGGAGGCCGTCGGGGTGTCCCGCACGCCCGTGCGCGAGGCGCTGCTGCGGCTGGAGGTGGAGGGGCTGATCAAGCTGTACCCGAAGAAGGGCGCCCTCGTACTCGCCGTCTCCGCGCAGGAGATCGCGGATGTCGTGGAGACCCGGCTGCTGGTCGAGGAGTTCGCGGCCCGCAAGGCCGTGCCCGCCTCCGCGCAGCTCATCGGCCGGCTCGAAGAACTCCTGGCGGAGCAGCGGCAGCTGGCCGAGGCCGGGGACCTGGCGGCGGTGTCCGTGAAGGACCGCTGCTTCCATGCCGAGATCGTGCGCAACGCGGGCAACGACATCCTCTCGCGCCTCTACGACCAGCTGCGCGACCGTCAGTTGCGGATGGGCGTCGCCGTGATGGAGGCGCACCCGGGGAGGATCGCCGCCAACATCACCGAGCACGGTGAGCTGCTGGAGGCGATCAGGGCCGGTGACGCGGACGGTGCCGCGCAGGTCGTGCGGCGCCATGTCAGCCGCGTCAAGGTGCTGGTCAGGGGTGAGGACCGGTGAGTTCCGCCGCCGCTCCCACCCTGTCCCTGCCCGGCGATCCACCCGGCGGCCGGCGTGCCGCGTGGGTCTGGGGCATCGGCGTCGCCGTCTACTTCGTCGCCATCATTTTCCGTACCAGCCTGGGCGTCGCCGGACTCGACGCCGCCGACCGGTTCCACGTCAACGCCTCCGCGCTCTCCACGTTCTCCATCCTTCAGCTGCTCGTCTACGCGGGCATGCAGATACCCGTCGGCCTGATGGTCGACCGGCTCGGCACCAAGAAGGTCCTCACCCTCGGGGCCGTCCTGTTCACCCTGGGGCAGCTCGGCTTCGCGCTCTCCCCCTCGTACGGCATGGCGCTGGCGTCCAGGGCGCTGCTCGGCTGCGGCGACGCGATGACGTTCATCAGCGTGCTGCGGCTCGGTGCCCGCTGGTTCCCGGCCCGGCGCGGCCCGCTGATCGGGCAGGTCGCGGCGCTCTTCGGGATGGCGGGCAACCTCGTCTCGACGCTCTTCATCGCACGGGCCCTGCACGGATTCGGCTGGACCACCACGTTCGTCGGCAGCTCCGTCGCCGGGGTTGTCGTCCTCGTCCCGCTGCTGCTGTTCCTGAAGGACCACCCCGAGGGCCATGAGCCGCCGCCCGCGGAGCACGCGGGCGCCGCCTATGTGCGCAAGCAGATCGCCGCTTCCTGGCGGGAGCCCGGCACCCGGCTCGGTATGTGGGTGCACTTCACCACGCAGTTCCCGGCCATGGTGTTCCTGCTGCTGTGGGGGCTGCCGTTCCTGGTGGAGGCGCAGGGGCTCAGCCGGTCCACCGCCGGTGAGCTGCTCACCCTGGTGGTGCTCTCCAACATGGCCTTCGGGCTGGTCTACGGGCAGATCATCGCCCGCCACCACGCGGCCCGCGCCCCGCTGGCCCTCGGCACGGTCACGGTGACGGCGCTGCTCTGGGCGTCGGCCATCTTCTACCCGGGCGACCATGCGCCGATGTGGCTGCTGATCGTGCTGTGCGTGGTGCTCGGCGCGTGCGGCCCGGCCTCGATGATCGGCTTCGACTTCGCGCGCCCAGCCAACCCGCCAGAACGGCAGGGCACCGCGTCGGGCATCGTCAACATGGGCGGCTTCATCGCCTCGATGACCACGCTGTTCGCCGTCGGTGTGCTGCTGGACGCGACCGGCGACAACTACCGGATCGCGTTCGCCTCGGTCTTCGTGCTGGAGGCGCTCGGCGTCGTGCAGATTCTGCGGTTGCACCCCAGGGCCACGCACCGCGAGCGGGACCACCACGTGGTCAGCCGGGTGGAGGCCGTGCACGTCCCCGTGTGACCGCTGCTCGCGCCGGACCGGCGGCGCGCCCGTCCTTCGGTACGACGGGCGCCGCCGATCATGGCGTCACGGCGCTGCGGTGCTACGCCGTCACGGCTTCATACCGTCACGGCTCAGGGCGTCACAGTTCACGGCGTCACGGTTCACGGCGTCACGGCGAAGTTCTGCAGGATCGCCGTCGCCAGCTCCTGGTCGCCCTCGACCTTGACCCGGTCCGCGACCGCACCCGCGCGCACCCGCCCGCAGGCGAGCAGGAAGTACGTCTCCCAGTCCATCGCCAGCGTCACCACGGGCCCGAGCGACGGCGAACCGTCCACCGAACCACGGCCCTCCGCGTCGACCCTGACGGTGCGCAGGAACTCCAGCGGACCGTGCACATCGAGCACGACCGCCGAATTGGCCGGCGCTCCCGCGTCCTTGGCGACCACCTTCGGCAGCGCCTCCAGCAGGGTGTCCCGGACGACGGTCGCGCCGGGGGAGTCCAGATTGCCGGGCCGGCCCAGCGTCGCGCGCAGGTCCTGCTCATGGACCCAGACGTCGAAGACGCGCATCCGCAGCGCCAGTTCGAGGGTCTGCTCGGCGCCGAGCGGGGCGCGGACCATGGTCTCGGGGTCACGTGTCTCATTGCGCAGCTGACGCGCCCGGCGGATGATCGTGTACTCCAGTTCGGAGGTCATCTCCGGTGCGGTGTGGTGCCGCCGCACATCGACCTGCATCTCCATGTAGCGGGCGAAGTCGCTCTGTACGTGGTAGAGGTCGCGGGGCAGGGAGTGGATCGGGCGCGGGTCGCCGAGCTGCTCGCACTCCATGCCGATGACGTGCGAGACGATGTCACGCACCGACCAGGCGGGGCACGGCGTACGGCGGTTCCACTCTCCCTCGGCGAGCGGCTTCACCAGCTCGGCTATCGACTCGATGGAGTGGGTCCAGGCATCGGCGTAGGTCTGGAGGCTGGGATGGACGGTCACGGGACCCCTCGTGCGGTTCTGCGGTGCATGGGCTGAAGATCTGGGCGCGGGTGGCGGGCTGCGTGGGAGGTTCGTTCGCTAAGTTACGCTGCGAGCAGGCACCCCGGCAGTGCTTTCGTGTGACGATCGTAGGCCCGTGTTGACGGCTCGAATGCCAGGACGGTGGTAGTGTGCGCGCCTCCCTCATCCAGATCGCAGTAGACCCGGACGAATCCGTCAATTCCCGCAGGCAGCGCGCGGCTTCGCTGATCGCGGCCCGGCGCGGTGCGGATCTGGTGGTTCTTCCCGAGCTCTGGCCGGTCGGCGCCTTCGCGTACACCGTCTTCGAGGACGAGGCCGAACCGCTCCAGGGGCCCACCCACGACATCATGGCGAAGGCCGCGGCCGACGCCGGGGTCTGGCTGCACGCGGGCTCCTTCGTCGAGCGCGCCGCCGACGGCACCCTCTACAACACCTCGCTCGTCTTCACGCCCGAGGGCGAGCGGGCCGCCGCGTACCGCAAGATCCACCGCTTCGGCTTCGACAAGGGCGAGGCGGTCATGATGGGCGCCGGCGAGGAGCTGGTCACGGTCGCCCTGCCGCAGACCACGCTCGGCCTCGCCACCTGTTACGACCTGCGCTTCCCGGAGATGTTCCGCGGCCTGGTCGACGCGGGCGCCGAGACGCTGATCGTCGCGGCGGGCTGGCCCGAGCGGCGCCGCGCCCACTGGACGCTGCTGACCCGGGCCCGTGCGGTCGAGAACCAGTCGTACGTCCTGGCCGTCGCCACCGCGGGCACCCACGCCGGGGTCGAGCAGTCCGGGCACAGCATCGTCGTCGACCCGTGGGGCGAGGTGCTCGCGGAGGCGGGCGCGGGCGAGGAGGTGCTCGACGTGGAGTTCGACCCGGCGAAGGTGGCGACAACCCGTGAGCAGTTCCCGGCCCTCAAGGACCGCCGCCTGGGACTGGCCCCGCCCACGGCCTAGGGACTCTCGTTTGGATCCGGCCTGATGGATCCGGCCTGATCCAAACGAAAGACCGTGGTGCGGCAGCGCCGTTTCACGTGAAACCGGCTCGGTTCAGTTGTTGTGCTCCTTGTCCGCGAGCACGATGACGCAGACCGATACGGCGATGAGCAGCGCTGCGTCGGCGTCCTCCCGTACGACGTCGATGCCGTAGGTGTCCCGGACGGTCAGCCGGCGCCGGGAGATCTGGGCCAGCAGTTCCCCGTCGTAGTCGATGGCGAACTCGCGGTCCAGGATCTTGCCGCTGACATCGAGTTCGGTGCCGTCGGTCAGCGTGACCCGGTAGTGGTTGCGCAGCAGCGACAGCCGCTTGCGCCGACGACCCTCTCCTGATCGCGATTGCGGATCGCTGGGTTCATCGTGTCGATCCGGAGACGTTCGCGAAGCGTGACGCCATCGCAGTCGAAGTCCAGGACGAAGAGGCCCGGTTGGCGGACCTCGAAGACGCACGCTACGTGCGCGGCGAGTTCACCGGCCCTGCGGCGATTGACCGCTACAACCGGCTGACCGAGCGGCTGCGTGGCCGCATCGACGGCTTGCGTGATGATCTCGGCAAGCTGCCGATGCCGTCGATGGACGTAAGGCCGATGCTTGATGCTGTCCAGCTCCGTGAGGCGTGGGGTGACTCCACAGTCGATGACCGCCGCGATTGTCTGTCGCTCGCCATCGATCGCGTGGAAGTCAGCAAGGGCAAGCGTGGGGCTCGGCTCATTCCGGAGCAGCGTATCCGGATCCGCTGGGCCGGCCTGACGGAGGCGGAAGTCCTGTAGCCCCGGCTTGGAGACTTTCACGGCCCGTCGCTGAGAATCTTGGTGACGGGCCGTTCGCCTGCCTTGAGAGCGTGTGCAGCTCCTGCACGCCTTCCCGACCACCCGTCGGCCCCTCCAGCGCACGGGCGGGTGTCCTCAGAAACGATGCCCGCGATGCCGCTGATGCTTCCGCCTTGCTGGTGTCACCCATGAACGTGCGTTTCCTCTGTGGTGGCACTCTTGAACCATGAACGATGCGACTCCCACCCCCGCTCCGCGCCGAGCCCGCGTCCGTGCCCCCGAGCTGGTCGGGAAGGGCGGTTGGCTCAACACTGGTGGGAAGGAGCTGACGCTCGCGGATCTACGAGGCAAGTGTGCCGTTGTAGATTTCTGGACCTTCTGCTGTGTGAACTGTCTGCATGTCCTCGATGAGCTGCGCGAGCTGGAGGAGAAGCACCGCGACACCCTGGTGATCATCGGGGTGCACTCACCGAAGTTCGTCCACGAGGCAGAGCACCAGGCCGTCGTCGACGCCGTCGAGCGGTACGAGGTCCACCACCCGGTCCTCGACGATCCGGAACTGGCGACCTGGAAGCAGTACGCCGTACGGGCCTGGCCCACGCTCGTCGTCATCGACCCCGAGGGCTATGTCGTCGCCCAGCACGCCGGCGAGGGCCATGCGCACGCCATCGCGAAGCTGGTCGAGGAGTTGGAGGCCGAGCACGAGGCGAAGGGCACGCTGCGCCGCGGCGACGGCCCCTATGTCGCGCCCGAGCCGGTCGCCACGCATCTGCGCTTTCCCGGCAAGGCGCTGTTGCTGCCCGACGGCGGTTTCCTCGTCTCCGACACCACCCGCCACCGCCTGGTCGAACTCGGACCCGACGGCGAGACGGTGCGCCGTCACATCGGTGCGGGCGAGCGGGGGTTCGCCGACGGCGGGCCCGACGAGGCCCGGTTCTCCGAGCCGCAGGGGCTCGCCGTGCTGCCCGACGGCCGGATCGCGGTCGCCGACACGGTCAACCACGCCATCCGCGCCCTCGACCTCGGTACCGGGGTGACGACGACGCTCGCCGGTACCGGCCGCCAGTGGTGGCAGGGCTCGCCGACCTCCGGACCGGCCCGCGGGGTCGACCTCTCCTCCCCCTGGGACGTCGCCTGGTTCGCGGACCGGCTGTGGATCGCCATGGCGGGCGTGCATCAGCTGTGGTCGTACGACCCCGCGACGCAGACCGTGCGGGTCGCCGCGGGTACCACCAACGAGGGCCTGGTCGACGGGCCGGCCGACGAGGCCTGGTTCGCCCAGCCGTCCGGGCTCGCCACGTCCGCCGACGGGGAGCGGCTCTGGGTGGCCGACTCGGAGACGTCCGCCCTGCGGTACATCGAGCGCGACGGAACCGGCTTCGCCGTCCGTACGGCCGTCGGCACCGGACTCTTCGACTTCGGACACCGCGACGGCCCCGCCGGGCAGGCCCTGTTCCAGCATCCGCTGGGGGTGACCGCGCTGCCCGACGGGTCCGTGGCCGTCTGCGACACGTACAACCACGCGCTGCGGCGCTACGACCCCGCGAGCGGTGAGGTCACCACCCTGGCCACGGACCTGCGCGAGCCCAGCGACGCCGTGCTGGTCGACGGCGATCTCGTCGTCGTCGAGTCCGCCAGGCACCGGCTGACCCGGCTGCGGCTGCCCGAGGAGGCCGTACGCGTCGCCGACCGGGCCCACCGCACGCAGCGCGCGGCCACCGAGATCGCGCCCGGCACGCTCCGGCTGGACGTGGTCTTCCAGGCGCCCGCCGGGCAGAAGCTGGACACCCGGTACGGGCCCTCGACCCGGCTGCTGGTCTCGGCGACCCCGCCGGAGCTGCTGGCCGACGGTGCGGGTCCCGGTACCGACCTCGTCCGTGACCTGGTCCTCTCCGAGGGCGTCACCGAAGGCGTCCTGCATGTGTCGGCGATGGCGGCGTCCTGCGACGACGACCCGGCGAACGAGTACCCGGCCTGCCATGTCCACCAACAGGACTGGGGCGTCCCCGTCCGCGTGAGCGCGGAGGGAACGGCCCGGCTGCCGCTGGTGCTGGCGGGAATGGACGAGCAGGCATAGGGCCTGTCCGGCGGATCATGGCCGGGAAGGCTCACCCGTTGTCGGTGAGCCTTCGGACCGCCTCCTCGTACCGCTTGCGGTACTCCGGCTCCGCCGTCACCCGCAGCAGCGCCTGGAGGGCCCGCACCGCGCCCTCGTCGAAACCGGCGCGCTCCGCCTCCCCGGCCGCCCCGTCCAGCAGCCGGATCCCGTCGTCCTCCTCGCCGAGCGCCAGGCGGGCCTCGCCGCTGGTGGTCAGCAGCAGTACCCTGCGGGCGACCTCCTCGTGCTCGGGCCCCAGGTCCAGTGCCGTCCGGACGGATTCGAGGGCTTCGTGCGGCCGGTTCGCGGTGAGCTGCATCCGGGCGAGGTGTTGCAGCGCCAGCATCTCGGTGTGCGCGTCCTGCTCCTCGCGGGCCAGTTCGACGGCCCGTCCGCAGCCCTCCAGGGCCGTGTCGAGCTCCCCCTGCTCGGTCTGGACGACGGCGAGGTTGATCAGCGCGGTCGCCTCGCCGAGCCGGTCGCCGGCCTGCCGGGCCAGAACGGGCGAGCGCTCCAGCAGGGTGACGGCCTCGGCGGTCCTGCCCTCCTCGGTCAGCACCCAGCCCAGCAGGTTGAGCACCCTCGACTCGGCGTACGCGTCGTCGTCGGCTCGGGCGGAGTCCAGCGCCAGTTCGAGCAGTGGGGACCAGTTGTCCCGCACCCGCCACACCACCTGGGGCCACTGGAGCAGGATGATCCGCCACGCCCGGTCATGGATCCCGGCGGTCCGGGCCGCGATGGCGGCCAGCGCCAGATCGTCGCGCTCGGCCGCCAGCCAGTGCATCGCCGCCGCCCGGTCGACGAAGTCCCGTACGGCGGCGGGGCGGTGGTAGTCCGCCGGCAGGACGAAGCAGGGCTCACCGCCGGGCTCGGCCGTGTCGGCGGCGGCGAGCGCGGTGGCGATGTAGTGGTCGAGGACGCCGGTGAGCGCCGCGGACCCGCCCGCGGGGTCCATGCCGCGGGCGTAGAGGCGCACCAGATCGTGCAGCACCCAGCGTCCGGGGGCCGTCTCGGTGACGAGATGGGCGGCGGCGAGCCGTTCCAGCGCCGCCGCGGCGACGACCGGATCGGTGCCGGCCAGCGCGGCGGCCGTGTACGGGTCGAAGTGGCTGCCCGGGTGGTGGCCGAGCCGGGCGAGCTGGTGGACGGCGTCCTGCGGCAGCTGCTGCACGGTCAGCCGCAGCGCGGCCGAGACTCCGGTGTCGTCCACGTCGAGAAACGTCAGCCGGCTGCGCTCGTCGGCCAGTTCGTCGGCGAGACCGGCCAGCGTCCACGTCGGGCGCCCGGCCAGCCGGGCCGCGGTGACCCGCAGCGCGAGCGGCAGCCCGCCGCAGAGTTCGGCGAGCCGGCGGGCCGCGACCGGTTCGGCCAGCACCCGGTCCTCACCGAGCACACCGGCCAGCAGGGCCGTGCCGTCCGGCGGTTCGAGTATGTCGAGCGGTACGGGACGGGCCGCGTCCGAGGCGATCAGGCCCTCCAGCCGGTGGCGGCTGGTGACCAGCGTGACGCAGTCGGTGCCGCCGGGCAGCAGCGGCCGGACGGTGGCGGAGTGGCGGGCGTTGTCGAGGACGACGAGCAGTCGGCGCCGGTCGGTCAGCGACCGGAAGAGCGCGGCCGCGGCCGTTACGGACTCCGGGACGCGGCGGGGCGCGACGCCGAGTGCCAGCAGGAACTCGCGCAGCACCTCGATGAGTGCGGGCTCGCCGGTGTCGCTGAAGCCGCGCAGATCGGCGAAGAGCCGTCCGTCCGGGAAGGCGGCCGGGTTGCGGTGCGCCCACTGCAGGGCCAGCGCGGTCTTGCCCACCCCGGCCGGTCCGGTGACCAGGCAGACCGGCGCCTCGCCCGCCGCGGCCCGGGTGAGCGCGGCCAGTTCGGCGGTCCGCCCCTGGAAGCCGCGGGGTGCGCGGGGCAGCAGATCGGTGGGGTGCGGCTCGCCGGCGAGGGACGGCACGGGGAGGGGGCGGGGCGGCGTGGGGCTGGGGGCGCTGCCCTTACCGCCGGGGAGGTCGTCCGGGCGGTCGGCCGGTTCCGCGGCGGCGGCGCCGTCCGGTCCGGCCCCCCGGTCCGCTCCCGGACGGGCCGTGGGCACGGTCCCGTTCCCGGAGCCGCCGCGGCCGCCGTTGTCGTTGCCGCCGCCCGCCCGGACCGGACGGCGTGCCGCCGTCCCCTGCCCGTCGGGCGCGTTCCGGCCGCCCTCCCGTCCGGCGTCCGGCCCGGGGTCGCCGCGCAGGATCAGCGCGTACGCGTCGGCGAGTTCGTGTCCCGGGTCGATCCCCAGCTCGTCGGCGAGCAGCCGCCTCGTGCGATGGAACCAGTCCAGCGCCTCCGACTGACGCCCCGCCCGGTACAGCGCCGTCATCAGGGCCGCCGCCAGCGACTCCCGCATCGGATGCGCCACGGCCTCCGCCCGCAGCACCGCCGCCGCCCGGTTGTGCTCCCCCAGTGCCGCGTAGGCGCGCGCCAGTTGCTCGACCGTCGCCAGCCGTGACTCCTCCAGGGAGTGCGCGGCCGCCTGGAGCGGCCTTCCGGTGAACGCGCCGCTGAGCGCCGGGCCCTGCCACAGGGACAGGGCCTCCTTGAGCATCAGTACCGCGTCGGCGGGGCTGCGCTGTCCCCGCGCCAGCGTCAGCAGCTCCTCGAACCGCTGCGAGTCCAGCAGGGTCTCCGGCAGCCGCAGCACATACGCGTCACCGAGCGTGACCAGCTCCACCCCGTACGCCTCCGCGTCCGCACCGACCAGCAGGGCGCGCAGCCGGGACACATGGCCCTGGATGACGCTGCGGGCGTGCAGCGGCGGTGCGTCGTCCCACAGGGAGTCCGTCAGCCTGGCGATGGAGACGGGGGTGTTGGCGGACAGCAGCAGCGCGGCGAGCAGGCTGCGGCGCTTGGCGGGTCCGAGCGGCAGCGGCCCGGTGAACGTGTCGACGGAGACGGTGCCGAGCAGCCGGAACTCCACGAGCGGCTTCCCTTCCGGGCGGGATGCGCCCGGGGCCGGGCACGGGAAAGCCCCAGGGTATCGGGGGTGCCGGGGTACCGACGAGGGGTCATGCCCGTTCGGCGGGGTGCGATCCGGACGAGGCCGTCGGCCGGGGCTCGCGGCGACCGACGG
Source organism: Streptomyces sp. NPDC006510 (assembly GCF_040611955.1). Lineage (NCBI taxonomy): Bacteria > Bacillati > Actinomycetota > Actinomycetes > Kitasatosporales > Streptomycetaceae > Streptomyces > Streptomyces sp. NPDC006510. The sequence goes on from NZ_JBEXPH010000004.1 coordinate 90,247, forward strand.
GCCGGTGCGCCTCGTGCACCGGCCCGTCGACGGCCTCGCGGCAGGCGCCGCAAAAACGCCCTCGGCCGGCCGAAGACGTCCTCAGCCCGCCAGGAACGCCCGCAGCGCGTTGGCCAGCAGATACGGGTCGTCCGCTCCGCACAACTCACGGGCGCTGTGCATCGACAGGATCGCGACGCCGATGTCCACGGTCTGGATCCCGTGCCGGGCAGCGGTGATCGGGCCGATCGTGGTGCCGCACGGCATCGAGTTGTTGGAGACGAACGTCTGCCACGGCACGTCCGCCTTCCGGCACGCCTCCGCGAACACGGCCCGGCCGCTGCCGTCGGTCGCGTACCGCATATTGACGTTGACCTTGAGGATCGGTCCGCCGTTGGCCACCGGGTGGTGGGTCGGGTCGTGGCGCTCGGCGTAGTTGGGGTGGACCGCGTGGCCGGTGTCCGAGGAGAGACAGACGGTCCCGGCGAAGGCCCGCGCGCGGTCCTCGTACGTCCCGCCGCGTGCGAAGACGGAACGCTCCAGGACCGTGCCGAGCAGCGGCCCGTCGGCGCCGGTGTCGGACTGCGAGCCGTTCTCCTCGTGGTCGAAGGCGGCCATGACCGGGATGTACGGGAGTTCCTCGTCCGGCTGCCCGGCGACGGCGCCGAGTGCGGCGGTCGCCGCGTGCACGGAGAGCAGGTTGTCCATCCTGGGCCCGGCCAGCAGTTCGCGGTCCCGGCCCAGGTAGGCGGGCGGCTCGACGGCGTGCGGCATCAGGTCCCAGCCGGTCACGTCCTCGGCGGCCACGCCCGCTTCCGCGGCGACGAACCGGATCAGGTCGCCCTCCTCGACGTCCCCGAGCCCCCAGATCGGCTGCATGTGCTTCTGCCGGTCGAGCTTGAGGCCGTCCGGGTTGGCCGACCGGTCCAGATGCACGGCCAGCTGCGGTACGCGCAGCAGCGGCCGGTCGATGTTCACCAGCCGGTGGGTGCCGTCGCGCAGCGAGATCCGGCCGGCGAGGCCGAGGTCCCGGTCGAGCCAGGTGTTGAGGAGCGTCCCGCCGTAGATCTCCACGGCGACCTGCCGCCAGCCGTACGCCCCGGTGTCGGGCAGCGGCTTGACCCGTAGATTCGGCGAGTCGGTGTGCGCCCCGACGATCCGGAACGGGGTGTGCGCCGCGGCGCCCTCCGGCACGTACCAGGCCACGATCGCACCGCCGCGCAGGACGTACTTCCCCCCGGTGGTCCCGTCCCAGGCCGCGGTCTCCTCGACCTGCCGGAACCCGGCCTTCTCCAGCCGTGCGGCCGCGGTGGCCACGGCGTGGTACGGGGAGGGCGAGGCCATCAGGAAGGCCATCAGATCGTCGGTGTGCCCGCGGTCGAAGCGGAGGGAGGAACTCATGTTCCTCACTGTAACGAGACCGGACCGGGCGGCTTCACCGCCGTCGCGCCGGGGTACCCGCTCAGCTCCCCGGGAGCGCCGCCGAGGGCTTCTCGCCGTTCTGGGCCTGCTGCGCACGCTCGGCGAACATGGCGGCGAACGCCTTGACCTCCTTGTCGGGAACAGTCGATTTGCCCTCGGTGCCGGTGCTGATGCCCAGGACGGTCGTCCCGACCCGGACCTGCGCGATCGTGGCCGGTCCGCCCATGGTGCCGACCGCTGCGCGGTTGGCCTCGCGCTCGGCGCCCGGACTGCCGAGGTCCACCTTTTCGGCGTTCACACCGACCCGGTCCCCGCCGTACCACTTGATCAGGACGTCGTACGCGGCGTCCGCGGCCTTCTCGTCCTTGTAGGCGAGGGTCCAGAAGTTCAGCGTGGTCGCGTCCGCCTTGCGTACGAAGGCCGAGGCGCCCCAGGACGTGACCTTGTTGCAGGCCGTCTCCCGCTGCTCCTTCGTCCTGGCCACGCAGACCGACGGCGGGTACTCGGGGACGGGCTTCTGGGCCTCCGGCTTCATGTACATCCGCCAGCCCGGCACGGCCTTCGCGTCCGGCAGCACCGAGGCGACCTTCCCCTTGTCGAGCGCCGCCGCCTTGGCGTCACCGCCCCCGCCCCCGCACCCCGCGAGCAGCACCGCCGCCGCCCCGGCAGCCAGGAGCCCCTGGCCCCCTCGCGTACCCACGAAACCCTTGCCACCCATGAGTGAACCCGCCCCCTCCGCTGTCGGACGTCCGATCCTAGAGAGGTCCGGGCCGCCGGGTGGGAGCAGGTCTACAGCCGGTCGATGGCGGTCAGGTCGATGTCGATGTCGTACGGGACGGAGAGCTTCAGCCGGTCGTGGTGGACACCGGTGGAGACGTACTTCGTGGTGACCGGGTCCAGCGCGTACGTCCAGACCACGGGCCGACCGTTCTCGGACATCTCGACGAGCCAGAAGTTCTGGATGCCGGCCCCGGCGTACTTGTGCGGCTTGGTGTCGCGGTCGCGGTCGCGGTCCTCGGAGTCGGGTGAGACGACCTCCACGGCGAGCAGGACATCGGCGGCCTGGTAGCGGGTCTGGCGCTGATCTCCGTCCGCTTCTGCCGTCACGACGACGAGATCGGGTTCCGGGGCGTTGCGCCTGCCGAGTACGACGGCCATTTCGCGGCGGACGCGCAGATCGTCGGGAACGTGGCTGCGCAGCCCCTGCTCCAGCAAATACATCGCCAGCGTGTGGAACTTCCGCTGCGGACTCACGAAAACCAGACTCCCGTCGATCAGCTCTGTGTGCGGCGGGAGGTCGTGAAGCGTGAACAGGTCGTCCACGGTGTAGCCGTCCGGCGGCGGGACCGGCCACCTGGAGCCGTCCGGCTGGCGGTGCGGCGAGTCGGGCAGTGCCTCGGCGGTCATGGTTCCTCCCATGGACGGGATTCTTGGCCGTGCACTCAGCGTACCCAGCTGATACGACAGCACCGCCACCCGAAAGCGTGTCCGGGTGACGGTGCGTGTTGGCGATCTTGAGCGGATGGGGCTAGAACGCGGCCTCGTCCAGCTCCATCAGCGAGTTGTCGACGGACTCGGCCAGCGCGCGCTCGGCCGAGACGCCCGGCAGGATGTTCGCGGCGAAGAACTTCGCGGCGGCGATCTTGCCCTGGTAGAAGGCGACGTCCTTCGCGGCGGCGGTCGGCAGCTTCTCGGCCGCGACGGCCGCGCCCTTGAGGAGCAGGTAGCCGACGACGACATCGCCGGAGGCCATCAGCAGGCGGGTGGTGTTGAGGCCCACCTTGTAGATGTTCTTGACGTCCTCGCCGGTCGCGGTGAGGTCGGTGATCATCGTGCCGACGATCGCCTCCAGGTCCACGGCCGCCTTGGCGAGCGAGTCCAGCGCACCGGACAGCTCCTCGTTGCCCTGGGCGCCGGCGAGGAATTTCTTGATCTCCTCGGAGAGGGCGTTCAGCGAGGCACCCTGGTCGCGGACGATCTTCCGGAAGAAGAAGTCCTGGCCCTGGATCGCCGTCGTGCCCTCGTACAGCGTGTCGATCTTGGCGTCACGGATGTACTGCTCGATCGGGTACTCCTGGAGGTACCCGGAGCCGCCGAAGGTCTGGAGCGACTGCGCCAGCTGCTCGTAGGACTTCTCGGAGCCGTAGCCCTTCACGATCGGGAGCAGCAGGTCGTTGAGGCCGTGCAGCGCCTTCGCGTCCTCGCCCGCGGCCTCCTTCTCCTGGATCGCGTCCTGGACGGTGGCGGTGTACAGCACCAGGGAGCGCATGCCCTCCGCGTACGCCTTCTGCGTCATGAGGGAGCGGCGCACGTCGGGGTGGTGCGTGATGGTGACCTTGGGGGCGGTCTTGTCCATGAACTGCGACAGGTCCGTGCCCTGGACGCGCTCCTTGGCGTACTCCAGCGCGTTCAGGTAGCCGGTCGACAGGGTCGCGATGGCCTTCGTGCCGACCATCATGCGGGCGAACTCGATGATGCGGAACATCTGGCGGATGCCGTCGTGCTTGTCGCCGATCAGCCAGCCCTTGGCGGGGTGCTGGTCGCCGAAGGTCATCTCGCAGGTGTTGGACGCCTTGAGGCCCATCTTGTGCTCGACGTTCGTCGCGTACACGCCGTTGCGCTCGCCCAACTCGCCGGTGGTCCAGTCGAAGTGGAACTTCGGGACCATGAAGAGCGAGAGGCCCTTCGTGCCGGGGCCGGCGCCCTCGGGGCGGGCCAGCACGTAGTGGATGATGTTCTCGGACATGTCGTGCTCGCCCGAGGTGATGAAGCGCTTCACACCCTCGATGTGCCAGGAGCCGTCCTCCTGCTCGACGGCCTTCGTGCGGCCGGCGCCGACGTCGGAGCCGGCGTCCGGCTCGGTCAGCACCATCGTCGAGCCCCACTGCTTCTCGACGGCGATCTCGGCGATCTTCTTCTGCGCCTCGTTGCCCTCCTCGAAGAGGATGCCGGCGAACGCCGGGCCCGAGCAGTACATCCAGATGGCCGGGTTCGCGCCGAGCAGCAGCTCCGCGTAGCCCCAGATCAGGGAGCGCGGCGAGGTGGTGCCGCCGATCTCCTCGGGCAGGCCCAGACGCCAGTACTCGGAGTCCATGAACGCCTGGTACGACTTCTTGAAGCTCTCCGGGACCGGCGCGGTGTTGGTCTCAGGGTCGAAGACCGGGGGGTTGCGGTCGGCGTCGGTGAAGGAGTCGGCCAGCTCGTTCTCCGCGAGGCGGTTGACCTCGTCGAGGATGCTCTTCGCCGTCTCGACGTCCATCTCGGCGAACGGGCCGGTGCCGTACGTCTTGTCGCGCCCGAGGACCTCGAAGAGGTTGAACTCGATGTCGCGGAGATTCGACTTGTAGTGCCCCATGGAAGGCTCCGTAATCAATAGCAGTGGCGCGCGGCGCCCCGGGAAGGGGCGTGGGCCGGGCGGGCGACGAGCTGGCGGTGCGTATATCAGCTGACCTCTACGATGATGCTACCCGTCAGTAATAAGACGCAACCCCTCAAGGCCCCGATGTGTCCGATTACTCTTTGCGGTATGTACGGCTACGACCAGAACCCGGGTGCACAGCAGCAGATGGGTGGCGGCTACGGCGAGCAGCCGCTGTATCCCGAACCCTCGCCGCCGTCCCTGGGTGACGCGGTACGGGCCTTCACCACCGGCTCGCTGTCCGCCGAGGACTTCCAGCAGATCTTCGCGACGTCGAAGGTCTACTGCCCGCGCGGCGACAACCCCGGATTCCTGGCGCTGCACAACACCCAGCAGCCGGTGATCCCGATGTTCACCACGCTCAAGGAGCTGCGGCTGTACGCGGGCAAGGAGTCCAAGTACTTCGTGATCACCGGGGCCGAGGTGATCGACCTGCTGCCGACCGGCTACGGCTTCGTCCTCGACATGGAGGGCGAGCACCGGATGGTCTTCGACGCGAAGGCCGTGGAGCAGATGGTCGACTTCGCGATGCGCCGCATGTACGGCTGAGATCCGATTCCCTGCAAGGGGCCCGCACCGCTCGCTCGGTGCGGGCCCCTTGCTGTTGCCCCGGTTCCGTTGCTCCGGACGGGTGGGGGAATGGATGCCCCCTTGCGGGATGTTCACCATTCAACTAAATTGATGGCAGAACGATCTCGGAGGTGGCTCCCATGCCCGCAGTGACTGTCGAAAACCCGCTGACCCTGCCCAAGGTCGCCGCCTCGGGCGACGCGGCGGCCCGTCCCGTGCTCGCCGTCACCACGGCGCCGAGCGGATTCGAGGGCGAGGGCTTCCCGGTTCGCCGCGCGTTCGCCGGGATCAACTACAAGTACCTCGACCCGTTCATCATGATGGACCAGATGGGCGAGGTGGAGTACGCGGCCGGCGAGCCGAAGGGCACCCCCTGGCACCCGCACCGCGGCTTCGAGACCGTTACGTACCTGATCGACGGAACCTTCGTCCACCAGGACTCCAACGGCGGCGGCGGCACCATCCGGAACGGCGACACCCAGTGGATGACCGCCGGTTCGGGACTGCTGCACATCGAGGCCCCGCCGGAGTCCCTGGTGATGTCGGGCGGCCTCTTCCACGGCCTCCAGCTCTGGGTGAACCTGCCCAAGGCCGACAAGATGATGGCCCCCCGCTACCAGGACATCCGCGGCGGCCAGGTCCAGCTCCTCGCCTCCCCGGACGGCGGCGCGCTGCTCCGCGTCATCGCCGGTGAGCTCGACGGGCACGAGGGCCCCGGCATCACGCACACCCCGATCACGATGATCCACGCCACCGTGCGCCCCGGCGCCGAGGTGACCCTGCCGTGGCGCGAGGACTTCAACGGACTCGCGTACGTGCTGGCCGGCCGCGGCACCGTCGGTGCGGAGCGCCGTCCCGTCCACATGGGGCAGACCGCGGTCTTCGGTGCCGGTTCCTCGCTGACCGTCCGCGCGGACGAGAAGCAGGACGGCAACACCCCGGACCTGGAGGTCGTGCTGCTCGGCGGCCGTCCGATCCGTGAGCCGATGGCGCACTACGGGCCGTTCGTGATGAACAGCCAGGCCGAACTGAAGCAGGCCTTCGAGGACTTCCAGGCCGGCCGCCTCGGCACCGTGCCCGCGGTTCACGGAATGTGACACCCGCAGCCGGAGTGTGACAGTCCGTCATTCACAAGGCCGCACAAGCGGGACATCGCATCCGCGCCATGATTGGGTGGGAGGGTGCAGAATCAGAAGCCCCTCCTGCCCGATGCCGCGCGGCGCACAGCAGCGTGGTGCGGTGTTGTCCTCCTCGTCACCGGGGTCGCCGCCGTCGCCATCTGGCTGTGCGTCGTCTTCAAGACCGCGGTCACGCCCGTGCTGCTCGCGCTGCTCGGCACGGCGCTGCTCGGGCCGGTGCACCGCTGGCTGATCGCCCGCGGACTGAAGCGCTCGCTCGCCGCGGGGCTCACCTGCGTACTGCTCGTCGCGGTGGTCAGCGGCGCCGGGTACATCGTCGTCACCGCACTCGTCGACACCGGTGACCAGATCGTCCGATCACTGAAGGACACCACCCAGTGGGTCGTCGACCACTTCGGGATCGGCAAGAACACCAATGTGGACGACCTCGTCGCCAATGCCCGGAAGCTCGTCGAGAAGTTCGGGGCGAGCGCCGCGGGCGGGCTGCTCTCCGGGATCAGCCTGATCGGCTCGCTGATCGCGACCAGCGTCCTCGCCCTGCTGCTGACCTTCTTCTTCCTGCGTGACTCCGACAAGGCCGTGAGCCTCGCCCACACGGTCGCCCCGCGCGGTACCGGGGACCTGGTCGAGGCGATGGGGCGGCGGGCCTTCGAGGCCGTCGAGGGCTTCATGCGCGGCACCACGTTCATCGCGCTGATCGACGCCCTCTGCATCACCATCGGCCTGCTGATCCTGCGCGTTCCCGGTGCGGTGGGGCTCGGTGCGCTGGTCTTCGTCGGTGCCTACATCCCCTACCTCGGGGCCTTCATCTCGGGCGCCGTCGCGGTGCTGGTCGCACTCGCCGACCGGGGGCTCGTGATCGCGCTCTGGGCGCTGGGGGTGGTGCTCGCCGTGCAGGTGCTGGAGGGCCACGTCCTGCAGCCGATGATCCAGAGCCGTACGGTGCAGATGCACCCCGCCATGATCATGATCGCGATCACCGCGGGCGCCAGTGTGGCCGGTCTGCTGGGCATGCTGCTCGCGGTCCCGGTCTGCGCGGCGGCCTTCGGCATCCTCGGCGAACTGCGCGGAGACCGCTCGGGGCCGCCGTCCGGGGGCGATCCGGCGGGTGCGGCCGGGTCCTGAGCGCCCGGCTCAGCCCTCCGCGCCCGACTCGTACAGCTCGAACCAGATCGACTTCCCCGCCCCCTGCGGATCCACCCCCCACGCATCGGCCAGCATCTCCATCAGCACCAGCCCCCGGCCGCTGGAGGCCATCTCCCCGGGGCGCCGCTTGTGCGGCAGTTCGTCGCTGCCGTCGGACACCTCCACGCGCAGCCGGCGCTCGCCGTGCTCCCCCGTCGCCTGCGCGAGCATCAGCGCGTCCCCGTCCGTGTGGACGAGGACATTGGTGGCCATCTCGGAGATCATCAGGACCGCCGCGTCCACCTGCTCCGGATCCGCCCAGTCGTGCAGCAGGTCCCGCAGCTGCTGCCGGGCCGCCGCGATCCGCTCCGGCTCGGCCTGCGCGATGGTCAGCGCGGTGCGCCGCGGCGCCGGCTGTTTCCGCGGTTCCCCGTCGCGCCGGAGCAGCAGCAGCGCGATGTCGTCCTCCCGGCGGTCGGCCAGCGGGCCCGTCGTGTAGTGCGACGTCGGCCCGTGCACCGCCTGCACGAGGGCGTCGGCGAGCTTCTCCAGGTCGGTCGTGTGCCCCTCCAGGACCGGCCGCAGCCGGTCCCAGCCGGAGAACATGTCATGGCCGCCGGTCTCGATCAGCCCGTCCGTGCAGAGCATGATCGTTTCGCCGGGCTCCAGGGTGAGCCGGCTCGTCGGATAGTCGGCGTCCTCCTCGATGCCGAGCGGCAGCCCGCCCTCGGTCTGACGGATCATCGCGGTCCCGTCGGCGGTGGTCACCACGGGGTCGGGATGGCCGGCCCGTGCGATGTCGAGCGTGCCGGTCTCCGGGTCGACCTCCGCGTACAGGCAGGTGGCGAAGCGCGGCCCGGTCGCCTCCCCGCCCTCGTACGCGTCCGTGAGCCCGGAGAGGAAGCGCGAGGCCCGCGAGAGCACCGCGTCCGGGCGGTGTCCCTCGGCGGCGTACGCGCGCAGGGCGATCCGCAACTGCCCCATCAGCCCCGCGGCACGCACGTCATGGCCCTGGACGTCACCGATGACGAGGGCGACACGGCCGTTGGGGAGCGGGATCATGTCGTACCAGTCGCCGCCGACCTGGAGCCCGCCGCCGGTCGGGATGTAGCGGGCGGCGACGGTCATCCCCGGGATGTCGGGGCCGAGCGTCGGCATCATCGAGCGCTGCAGCCCCAGCGACAGCGCCCGTTCGGTCTCGGCGACCCCGGCACGGGTCAGCGCCTGCGCGAGCATCCGCGCCACCGTCGTCAGCACGGACCGCTCGTCCGGCGAGAACGACACCGGATGCTTGAACCCCGCCATCCAGGCGCCCATGGTGCGCCCCGCGACGATCAGCGGCAGGAAGGCCCAGGAGCGGCGCCCGAAACGGCTGGCGAGCGGCCAGGCGGCCGGGTAGCGGCGGCCGTAGTCCTCGGGCGACGGCAGATAGATCGCCCGCCCGGTCCGTACGACCTCGGCGGCCGGGTAGTCGGTCTCCAGCGGCATGTCGGTGAACGGGTCCTCGTCGCCCACGCTGTGCCCGTGGTGCCCGATGATCGTCAGCCGCTCGCCCGCGACGCCGAAGACCGCCAGGCCGTCCGGCGAGAACCCCGGCATGGAGAGCGAGGCCGCGACCCGAAGCACCTCCTCGGTCGACCTGGCCTCGGCCAGCGCCCGGCCCGCGTCCAGCAGGAACGCCTCGCGGGAGCGGCGCCAGTCCCCGGTGATGGGGGTGTGCGCCCCGGTGGTGCCGGGCTGTGGCTCGGCGACCTCCTGAAGGGTGCCGACCAGTATGTAGCCCGCCCCGGCCGGCTTCCCGGACGGGAGCGGCTTGGAGCGGCTGCGCACCGTGCGCAGCACCCGGCCGCTGCCGTCCATGATCCGCAGCCGGGCCTCGGCGAGGGTGCCCTCGGCGAGCGCGAGATTCACCACCCCGTAGATCTCGTTCCAGTCGACGGGGTGGAAGCGGGAACGCACCGCGGACTCGCGGAAGACACCGGCCGCGGCGGGCAGCTCCAGCAGCCGGGCGGCCTCCGCATCGAGCGTGACGGTCCCGGCTCCGTTGTCCCAGTGCCACAGACCGGTCGCGGTCGCGGCCAGGACGTCCTCGGTGCGCATTGCCCCACTTTAAGAAGATCTGCTCCGCGAACGCCACCGAGGGTGGTCGCCCGGGGAGGTCCGGGCGGGGTCCGTAGGTGCGCCCACCGGCCTTCGGATGATCTTGAAATGTCAATGTCAATGAATCGGCGCGGGTGCGGGCGGTAGCCTGGGGTGGCTGAATCCACCCCGAACCGCGAAGACTGGATGAACGACGATGCATCGGTACAGGTCCCACACCTGCGGCGAGCTCCGCGCCTCTGACGTCGGCACCGACGTCCGACTGAGCGGCTGGCTGCACAATCGCCGAGACCTGGGTGGCATCCTCTTCATCGATCTGCGCGACCACTACGGTCTGGTGCAGCTCGTCGCCCGCCCCGGCACCCCCGGCAACGAGGCGCTGGCGAAGCTCACCAAGGAGACCGTCGTACGGATCGACGGCAAGGTCTCCGCGCGCGGCGCCGACAACGTCAACCCGGAGCTCCCGACCGGCGAGATCGAGATCGAGGTCACCGAGGTCGAGGTGCTGGGCGAGGCCGCCCCGCTGCCCTTCACGATCAACGCCGAGGACGGGGTCAACGAGGAGCGGCGCCTGGAGTACCGCTTCCTCGACCTGCGCCGCGAGCGCATGCACCGCAACATCATGCTGCGCTCGGCGGTCATCGCCTCCATCCGCGCCAAGATGGTGGCCCTCGGCTTCAACGAGATGGCGACCCCGATCCTCACCGCGACCTCCCCCGAGGGCGCCCGTGACTTCGTCGTCCCGTCGCGTCTGAACCCGGGCAAGTTCTACGCCCTGCCGCAGGCCCCGCAGCAGTTCAAGCAGCTGCTGATGATCTCCGGTTTCGACCGCTACTTCCAGATCGCGCCGTGCTTCCGCGACGAGGACGCCCGCGCGGACCGGTCGCCCGGCGAGTTCTACCAGCTCGACGTCGAGATGTCGTTCGTCGAGCAGGAGGACGTCTTCCGGCCGATCGAGAAGCTGATGACCGAGCTCTTCGAGGAGTTCGGCAACGGCCGCCACGTCACCTCGCCGTTCCCGCGCATCCCGTTCCGCGAGGCGATGCTGAAGTACGGCAACGACAAGCCCGACCTGCGCGCCAAGCTGGAACTGGTCGACATCTCCGACGTCTTCGCCGACTCCGAGTTCAAGGCGTTCGCCGGCAAGCACGTCCGTGCCCTCCCGGTCCCGGACACCGCCGGTCAGTCCCGGAAGTTCTTCGACGGCCTCGGAGACTACGCCGTCCAGCACGGCGCCAAGGGCCTGGCCTGGGTCCGGGTCGGCGAGGACGGCGCCCTGGCGGGACCGATCGCCAAGTTCCTCACCGAGACCGACGTCAAGACCCTCACCGAGCGTCTCTCCCTCGTCCCCGGCCACGCGGTCTTCTTCGGCGCGGGCGAGTTCGACGAGGTCTCCAAGATCATGTCCGCCGTCCGCGTCGAGGCCGCCAAGCGCGCCGGCCACTTCGAGGAGGGCGTCTTCCGGTTCTGCTGGGTCGTCGACTTCCCGATGTACGAGAAGGACGAGGACACCGGCCGGATCGACTTCTCGCACAACCCCTTCTCGATGCCCCAGGGCGGCCTGAAGGACCTGGAGGAGAAGGACCCGCTGGACATCCTCGCCTGGCAGTACGACATCGTCTGCAACGGCATCGAGCTGTCCTCCGGCGCCATCCGTAACCACGAGCCCGAGCTGATGCTCAAGGCCTTCGAGATCGCCGGTTACGACCGCGAGACCGTCGAGCACGAGTTCGCGGGCATGCTCCGCGCCTTCCGTCTCGGCGCCCCGCCGCACGGCGGCATCGCCCCGGGCGTCGACCGCATCGTGATGCTGCTGGCCGACGAGCCCAACATCCGCGAGACGATCGCCTTCCCGCTCAACGGCAACGCCCAGGACCTGATGATGGGCGCCCCGACGGAGCTGGACGAGACCCGTCTGCGCGAGCTGAACATCCAGCTCCGCAAGCCGACGGCGACGGTCAAGGAAAAGGCGGACGCCAGGGATTCCGTGGCGAGGGACACCGGCGCGAAGTAAGCGTCACCGGTTCCGCTTCGGTTCCACGTGAAACATCCCCCGGCCGACCCCGGCCGGGGGATGTTTCACGTCCGGCGCCGTATCACGTCGCGTTCAGAGCCACCGTCGGGTGGAGACGGGAGGCACGGATCGCCGGATAGAGGCCCGCGACCACGCCGATCAGCAGGGTGGCGGCCAGTCCGCCCGCCAGGGACCAGGGCGGGACCACCACCGTCCACCCCTGGACCCGCGCGAAGCCGTACGTCGCCGCCGCGCCCAGCAGCGCGCCCGTCGCCCCGCCCAGCGCCGACAGCAGCAGCGACTCGGTCAGGAACTGGAGCCGGATCGCGCCCCGGGTCGCGCCCAGCGAGCGGCGCAGGCCGATCTCCTGGCGGCGCTCCAGCACGGAGATGACCATGGTGTTGGCGACGCCCACCCCGCCGACCAGGAGGGCCACCGCGCCCAGGCCGAGCATCAGATTCGTCAGCCCCTCGTCCGTGGCGGCCTTGGCGGCCAGCGCGTCCGAGGGCCGGGAGACCCTGATGCCCGCCTCGCTGCCGGGGCTGATGGTGCGGGCCAGGACCGCCCGTACGTCCGCCACCGAGGCGTCCGTGGAGCGCTCGAAGACGGTGGTGGGGTGGCCGTCGAAGCCGAAGTAACGCTCGGCGGCGGGGAATCCGACCATGGCCACCCGGTCCAGGTTGGGGACCAGTTCGAGTGGTGCGAGGATGCCGACGACGGCCACACGGGTGTCGTTCATCATGATCGTCTCGCCGGTGCGGGTGATGCCGAGGCGCTCCGCGGCCACCGCTCCGAGCACCGTCGTCGGCAGGCGTTCTCCGGCCGGGGTCAGCCAGGTGCCCTTGTCGACCTCGCCACCGAGCGTGGGGAGCAGGTCGGTTCGGACCGCCTGGGCGGTTACGCCCGCGGTGCGCTCCTCGGGGACCACGTCGCTGCGGCGGATGCGGGCGTCGATGTCGGCGGTGGCCGTGGCGTGCCGCACCGGACCGATGCGCTCGACCATCGCGACCGCGTTCCTGGGCAGCTTGATCTCCTGCACCATGGCGTCCTGGCCCGCCTCGGCGGAGAGGAGGTTGGTGCCGAGCCGGTCGAGCCGGGCCATCAGGTCCGCGCGGCTCGACTCGGACAGCCCGACGACCGCGACCATGGTCGCGATACCGATGGCGATGCCGAGCGCCGAGAGCATTACCCGCGCGCGACGTGCCCGGAGGCCGACCGCGCCGACGCGCAGGACGTCGCGGGGGGAGAGGCGGGCGGGCCTGAGGTCGTCCTTCATGAACCGGCCTCTTCCGTACGCGGGTCGAAGGGTGCGCCGGAGCGCGTGTCCGAGACGATCTCGCCGTCCCGGAAGCGGATCCGGCGCGGCAGTGAGTCCGCGATCTCGTTGTCGTGGGTGATCACGCAGACGGTGGTGCCGGACGCGTTCAGCTCGTGCAGCAGCTCCATGACGATCTCGCCGGACGCGGTGTCCAGCGCACCGGTCGGCTCATCGGCGAGCAGCAGCCGGGGGTCCCCCGCCAGGGCGCGGGCGATGGCCACGCGCTGCTTCTCGCCGCCGGACAGCTCGTTCGGCGTGTGCGAGCGGCGATGGTCCAGCCGCACCTTGGCGAGCGTCTCCCGCGCACGGGCACGCCGCTCCTTCGGCGGGACGCCCGCGTACAGCAGCCCGTCGGCGACGTTGTCCACCGCGTCACGCCCCGCAGCCAGGTGGAAGTGCTGGAAGACGAAGCCGATGTGGCGGGCGCGCAGTGCGGAGAGCCGGGAGTCGGAGAGCCCGGACACGTCGTACCCGGCGATCCGGACGGTGCCCGTGGTGGGCTTGTCGAGGGTGCCCATGATGTTGAGCATCGTGGACTTGCCGGAGCCGGACGGGCCGACGACGGCGACGAGTTCGCCCTCCTCGACGGTGAGGCTCACTCCGCGCAGGGCGTGGACGCCGCCGGGGTACGACTTACCGGCGTCCCGCAGTTCGATCACCGGGGCCGGGGTCATGACTTCGCTACTCCGACCTTCAGGCCCTCGCGCACATCCGGTCCGGAGACCTCGATCTGCCCGTCGGCGGCCATGCCCGTCTCCACCCGCACCATCCTCGACGTGGCGCCCTCGACGACCTGGAGGCCGTAGCCGCCGTCCTCGCCGCGCAGCGCGACGACCGCCTCGACGGGGACCGCGAGGACCCCCTTGTGCGCCTCGCTGACGAACTTCACGCTCGCCGGTGCCCTGGTGTCCTCGCCGGACGCGGCGCCCACCCCGCCGTCCAGGACGACCTCGACGGTGATGCCCTCCTCGGCGCCCGCGTCGCCCCCGGCCTCGGAAGCCTCCGGGCGCACCGTCCCGGCGACGTGGCCGGCCGCGGTCTTCCCGCTCGGCAGAGTGACCTCGACCTTGGTGCCCCGTGAGGTGAGCGCGCCGTCGGTCTGGTCGAGCTGCGCCCGTACGACGGGCTTGGTGGAGGCGACGGTCAGGACCGGCCCGTCCGGGCCGACCTGGTCGGCGAGCGCCGCGTCGGCTGAGACCACCTTGACCGGGCCGGGCTGGAAGACGACGTCGCCCCTGCCGACCCTGCCGGTGGGGTCGCGGTTCAGGGACTTCTGCCACTGCTTGACGGCGGCCTCGGTGTCCTCGTCGTACCGGACGTCGACGTACAGCCGCGACCCGTACCCCAGGTCACGCAGATTGCGTTCCAGCTGGAGTACGTCGCTGCCCCGGTCGCCGGTCTTCATCTCGCGGAACATCGGGACCGGTCCGTAGAGGAGGGTGACGGGCTTGTCGTTCAGCTCGTACAGCGCCTGCCCCATGGCCAGCGTCTTCCCTTCGGGGGCGGCGACCGTGACGGTCCCCTCGACAGCGGACTTGACGGCGCGGCGCTGCGCGAAGTCGAGCCGGCCGTCGACCGTCTTCGACCGCACGAGGTCGGTGCGTACGACGGTCGCGGTGGCGGGCGGCAGGTCGCCGGTCCGGTCGGAGGCGCCCGCGTCGCCGCCGTCGCCGAGGAACAGGACGCCCCCGGTGACGGCGGCGGCGAGGGTCACCGCGCCGAGCGCGAGGAAGGTGGCACGGCGCTTCACTGCATGCCGTCCAGACCGTCGAGCAGCTTCGACTTGCACGCCTCGCGGGCCTTCTTGTACGTCGGCGAGTCGAGGTCGATGGACGGGGACGCCGGGTTCGGGTCGCCGCCCGGCTGGGCGTTGCCGCCGCTCATGGTCGGGTTGGTGAACCGGGAGACGCCGTTGTCCCGCATGCACTTGGCGTGCGCGAGCATCGACTCGTAGGCCTTCTGCTGGTCGCGCTCGGGCTCGACGTCCATGACGGCCTGCAACTCGGGGACGCAGACACCGTCCTTCCCGCCCTTGTACGCCTCGTTCTGGCCGGGCCTGGAGGCGATCTTCTCGATCTTCGCCCAGTCGAGGTAGCCGCTGAGCTTGGGGTCGGGGTAGTCCTTGTAGCCGCCCTTGACGCGCATGCACTGGACGTACTTCATCTGGGCGTCGTAGAAGGCGCTCCTGCCCGCGGGCGGGGCGCTCGGCCTGTCCCCGTCCTTCGCGGTGCTCGCGCTCGGCGCGTCCGGTACGTCGGCGATCGCGTCGTCCTTCTTGGCTCCGCCCGCGCCGTCGTCCCCGCCGCCGCAGCCGACGGAGAGGGCGAGTACGGGCAGGGCCACGAGGGCGGCCAGGCGCAGCCGGGCGGTGGCGCGGTGGTTCGTGCGGTGTTCCGTCTTCGGGAAGGTCATGTGCCGCACGCTCGCCGCCGCGGATGATGGCCCGTCCATGGCCACATGATGGGAACGTAACAATGCCCCCGGCCTGCACATCCGACCCCGTGCACAGCGGACGGGAACGGTCCGGACGTGCCCATAATCGGCCCCATGCCGCATGTGTTGCTGATCGAGGACGACGCGTCCGTACGGGACGGGATGGAGCTGGTGCTGCGCCGGCACGGGTACGGCGTGGACACCGCCGCCACAGGCGAGCAGGCCCTCGCCCTGCTGGCCGGGGAAAGCGGCGCCCGGGTCGAACTGGCCGTGCTGGACCTGATGCTGCCCGGCATGGACGGCTTCGAGGTGTGCCGCCGCATCCGAGCCCGCTCGGCGACCCTGCCGGTCATCATGCTGACCGCGCGCGGCGACGACCAGGACATCGTGACGGGCCTGGAGGCGGGCGCCGACGACTACGTCGTCAAGCCGGTCACCGCCCCCGTCCTGGAGGCCCGCATCCGGGCCGCGCTGCGGCGCGCGGAACCGTCCGGGCAGGTGCGGGGGGCCGGCGCCGACCTCGCCGGGCTGGTGATCGACCGCGCCGGACTGACCGTCACCAAGCACGGCACCCCGGTCCCGCTGCCGCCCACCGAACTGCGGCTGCTGCTGGAGCTCTCGGCCTCCCCCTGCCGGGTCTTCAGCCGCGAACAGCTCCTGGAATCCGTCTGGGACCACACCTTCCTGGGCGACTCCCGGCTGGTGGACGCGGCGGTCGGCCGGCTGCGGGCCAAGCTGGAGGACGTGCCGGCCAAGCCCCGCTACGTCCAGACGGTGCGGGGCTTCGGCTACCGCTTCGGGCCGCTGTGAGCCGTACGCGCGCCCGGCACCTCGTCGGCGGGCTGCGCACCCGGCTCGTCGTCACCTTCGTCGTCGTCGCCCTCATCAGCGCGGTGACCGCGACCGCCCTCGCCTACCGGGACGCCCGCACCGCCGTCCTCCAGCGCACCCAGAACGCCGCCGTGAACGACCTCCGGGAGCGGGTCACCGCGGTCGCCGCCGACTTCGACGTACCGCCCGACCAGCAGTCGCTGTCCCGGTTCGCGGCCCGGGTTTCGGACGGCATCGGCGGGGACATCGTGGTCGCCCGCTACCAGGACCTGTCCGCCGTCTCCGACTCCATGGCCGACACGGAGGCCCGGATCACCACCGAGCTGCGCACCGCCGTCATGACCGGTTCCGAAGCCCGGTTCCAGCGGGTGCGGTGGCGGGGCGAGCCCTATCTGGTCGTCGGCACGCCCGTCACGTTCGCCGACGGGGACCACCGCACCTCCGGCCTGGAGGTCTTCGCGATCACCGATCTGCGGGCCGAGCGCGACGACACCGCCGCCCTGCTGGACTCCGTACGGACGGGCATGGTGCCGGTGGTGCTGCTGGCCGCCGTCCTGGCGCTGCTGGCCGCGGGGACGGTCCTGCGTCCGGTACGGAAGCTGGGCCGGGCCACCCGCGAGCTCGCGACCGGAGACCTCGGCAGCCGGGTCGCCGTCTCCGGGCGCGACGAACTCGCCGACCTGGCACGGACGTTCAACGAGACCGCCGATGCGCTCCAGGCCTCCGACACGGAACTGCGCGAGCAGGAGGCGAAGGCGCGCCGCTTCGTGGCGGACGTGTCGCACGAACTGCGCACGCCCCTCGCGGCGATGACGATGGTGGCGACGGTCCTGGAGGAGGACGCCGACCAGCTGCCGCCGGACGCGGCGCGGGCGGCCCGTACCGTCGGCGCGGAGACGGCACGGCTGTCCCGGCTGGTCGAGGACCTGATGGAGATCTCCCGCTTCGACGCGAAGGCGGTACGGCTGAACGCGGCCGAGGTGGATCTCGCCGACACCGTACGGGCGTCGCTGGCGCTGCGCGGCTGGACGGACCGGGTGCGGACGGAGCTCGACGAGGGCGTACGGGCGGTGGTCGACCGGCGCCGGATCGACGTGATCGTCGCGAACCTGGTGGGCAACGCGCTGCGGCACGGGGCCCCGCCGGTCACCGTGACCCTCGGGACGGCCGAAGCGGCGGACGGCGACTGGGTGGTTCTGTCCGTCGCCGACCATGGACCGGGGCTGCCGCCGGAGGCGCGGGAGCGGGTCTTCGACCGCTTCTACAAGGCGGACGCGGCCCGCACGCGCGGCGCGGCCGACGACAGCGGACAGGGCAGCGGCCTGGGCATGGCGATCGCACTGGAGAACGCCCGCCTGCACGGCGGCACGATCGATGTGACTGACGTGGCCGGTGGACCGGGGCGCGGCGCGGTGTTCACACTGCGGCTGCCCCTGCGACGTAGGGGAGAGGGCACGGAATGAAGGTCCGACAGGGGATCGCGGTCGCCGCACTGGGCCTCGCCCTGATGGGCTGCGGCGTCCAGCCGACCGGAGTGATAGGCGCGGGCGAGCCCGCGTCCGGGCCGACGCGCGGGATGCGGCTGTACTACGCCTCGGCCGGCGGGCTGCGTGCGGTGCCCCTGATCGACACGGAGATCGACGATCTCACCTCGGTGCTGAAGCTGCTCGCCCAGAAGCCGCCGCCCGCCGAGGAGCGGGGCGGGCTCACCTCGCTCGTTCCCCGGCTCAGCGGCTACTCGGCGACCGCCACGGGCAACCGTGTCACGGTGCGCCTGGACGGCCGCTATCCGGAGTCGGGACGCGACCAGGGCACGGGCCAGCTGGTGTGCACGATGGCGCGCGCCCGGTCCGTGCTCGAACCGAAGGTGAGGACCGACGACGTCGAGGTCACCCTGCGCCCGTCCGAGGGCGACGCGCTGGGCCCCTACCGGTGCGCGGAGTTCCTCAACGGGTGAGCCCTCGGCGGGTGGGCCGCGGCCTCACCGCCCGTGCGGCCGGCACGGATCCCTGCCCCGTACTCGGACCTCCGTTCCCCCTCGGAGCGAAGGGGCCGGAACCTACACGCACCAAAGGGTTTCGGGCCTCATCTGCGCGCGTGTCGTGGGGGCGGTACAGCCGTATGGCCCCCGTGCGGATTCGCGCTCGCCCGACGCGACGTTAACTGGGGGCGTCGGTAAGAGGCGTGACGGGGAGCTCGCCAGTGCTGCCGTCACCCCACGACTGCTGAGGAGTTCCCGTGTACGCGTCCCGTCCGTCGGCCGTCCGGCGTCCCCCGTACGCCGTCCACACCGGCACCTGTGCTGCCGCGCTGCTGCTGCTCACCGCCTGCGGCAACACCTCCGACACCGCCGCCACCAAGAGCGCCGCCGTCCGGGCGACGGCCTCGGCTTCCGCCGGTGTCGCGGGTCCACCGGCCGAACGGGCACGGAGACGGGCCGCCCCCGGGCCGTACGCGCCGGTCGTCCGGCCGCGCGAGATCCCCGCGCTGGGACCGAAGACCCGGGCCGCGATCCCGGCGGACGCCAAACAGGTCTTCGTCATCACCGGCGACGCCTACGACTCCAGCCTGTCCACCGCGGTCCTCTACGCCCGCGACAACCCGGCCCTCGGCTGGCTGCCCGTCACGACCCGCTGGCCGGCCCACAACGGGCTGAACGGCTGGACCGACGAGCACTTGGAGGGCGACCTCCGCTCCCCGGTCGGGGTCTACGGGCTGACGCACGCGGGCGGCCTGTTCGACCCTCCCGAAACGGCGTTCCCCTACGACCGGAACCCGATGTTCTCGGTGAGCGGCGAGGGCTTCGACGGGGAGCCGCTCGAAGGGTCCTTCGACTACGTCGTCGCCATCGACTACAACCGGACCCCCGGCGTCACCCCCTTGGACGGGGCACGCCCGCTCGGCCAGGAGCGCGGCGGCGGCATCTGGATCCACGTCGACCACGGCGGCCCGACCCAGGGCTGCGTCTCGCTCCCCCTGGACCGGATGCGGGAACTCCTGAGCACCCTCGACCCGGCGAAGAAGCCGGTGGTCGTCATGGGGGACGCGGAGGCCCTGGAGCGGTGAATCGGGTACGGGCGGGCCGGGATGCGGGCCCGTACGCTGAAGGAAGCCCGTTTCCGGTCCAGGAGGCAGTGATGGCCGTGACTGACGAGGGTGTGCTGACACAGGAGGTCTTCGAGGACCTTGCCCGTCACGCCACACGCGCGGAAGAAGCGCTGCGTCTGGAATTCGTGAACGGGAAACTGGGGGGTCAAGGCTGTGCCGGACGGGGATCACGGGCGGATCATCGAGTGGCTCACTCGGCAGTGCATGCAGGCTGATCCCGGCCGCTGGCTCCACGCCGAACAGGGGCTGCGCATCGAGACGTACCGAAAGGGGAACGCCCGGCCCGACGGCGCGCTCGCACACAGTGGCGCCTTCGTCGGCCAGGGCGAGTGGGCCGACCCGACGGCGTCCTGATGGTCGTCGAGGTCACCTCGTACGACGAGGACACCGATCGCCGGGACCGGGTCGAGAAGCCGCGCGCGTACGCCGAGACCGGCATTCCCGTCTATCTGCTCATCGACCGTGACACCTGTGAGGTCAAGATGCATTCGCAGCCCGACGGTGTGCGGTACGAGCAGGTGGTGACGGTGCCGTACGGGAAGACCGTCGAACTGCCCGACCCGGTGGGCATCGAGCCGGACACCGAGCCGCTGAAGAACTGGGTCCGCTGACCACACGCAGCAGCACGGCGAAGGGCGGGACCGCACAGTGCGGGACCGCCCTTCGCCGTGTGTACGTGAGGTCCGCTTACGCGGCCTTCTCCTCCAGACGCGGGAACAGCACCGCGCCCTTCGTCACCGTCGTGCCCGCCGGGAGCCGGCCCCAGCTGCCCGCGTCCCGCACGCGCTGGTCGGACAGCGCGCCCAGGGACGCCTCGGCGCCCAGCGACTCCCACAGCTTCTGCGAGGTCTCCGGCATCACGGCGTTCAGCAGGACCGCGACACCGCGCAGCGACTCGGCGGCCGTGTAGAGGATCGTCGCGAGGCGGGCCTGGCCCTCGGGGGACGTGTCCTTGGCGACCTTCCAGGGCTCCTGCTCCGTGATGTAGCCGTTGACCTGCTTCACGAAGTCGAAGATCGCCAGGATGCCGGCCTGGAAGTCCAGCTCCTCGCCGATCTTCTCGTCGGCCGTGGCGACGGCCTTGGCCAGACCCTCCTGGACCGCCTTCTCGGCGTCACCCGATGCGGTGGCCTCCGGGAGTGCCCCACCGAAGTACTTGCCGACCATGGCCGCGACCCGCGAGGCGAGGTTGCCGTAGTCGTTGGCGAGCTCGGAGGTGTAGCGGGCGGAGAAGTCCTCCCAGGAGAACGAGCCGTCGCTGCCGAACGCGATCGCCCGCAGGAAGTACCAGCGGTACGCGTCCACGCCGAAGTGCGAGGTCAGGTCCTGCGGCTTGATGCCCGTCAGGTTCGACTTCGACATCTTCTCGCCGCCGACCATCAGCCAGCCGTTGGCCGCGACCTTTCCGGGCAGCGGCAGACCCTGCGCCATCAGCATCGCGGGCCAGATCACCGCGTGGAAGCGCAGGATGTCCTTGCCCACCAGGTGCACATTGGCGGGGAACGTCCCGTCGAACTTCTCCTGGTTGGCGCCGTAGCCGACCGCCGTGGCGTAGTTCAGCAGGGCGTCGACCCACACGTAGATGACGTGCTTCTCGTCCCACGGCACCGGGACGCCCCAGTCGAAGGTCGAGCGGGAGATGGAGAGGTCCTGAAGGCCCTGCTTGACGAAGTTCACGACCTCGTTGCGGGCGGACTCGGGCTGGATGAAGCCCGGGTTGTTCGCGTAGAACTCCATCAGCTTCGGGCCGTAGGCGCTCAGCTTGAAGAAGTAGTTCTCCTCCTTGAGGATCTCCACCGGCTTCTTGTGGATCGGGCACAGCTTGACGCCGGCCTCGTCCTCGATGAGGTCGCCGGGGAGCTTGTACTCCTCGCAGCCCACGCAGTACGGGCCCTCGTAGCCGCCCTTGTAGATCTCACCCTTGTCGTACAGGTCCTGCACGAACTCCTGCACCCGGTCGGTGTGGCGCTTCTCCGTCGTACGGATGAAGTCGTCGTTCGCGATGTTCAGGTGCTCCCAGAGGGGCTTCCACGCCTCCTCCACGAGCTTGTCGCACCACTCCTGCGGGGTGACGTCGTTCGCCTCGGCAGTGCGCATGATCTTCTGACCGTGCTCGTCCGTGCCGGTGAGGTACCACACCTTCTCGCCGCGCTGGCGGTGCCAGCGGGTGAGCACGTCGCCTGCGACGGTCGTGTAGGCGTGGCCCAGGTGAGGAGCGTCGTTGACGTAGTAGATGGGGGTCGATACGTAGAAACTCTTCACGCCGTCGCCCCCTTGCTTCTCGGATCCAGTGGCCGCCATGGTCGAAATCCTAACGGCCTGTGGGAGATCAACTCACACCGATAAACCCGGCCACGGGCGCGGAGACCTTTGCGAAACATCCCTTCCCGTAACAAAGACGCATCCTGGGAGGGAGTGGACACGCATGCACGAGGCAGGGGACATCACGATGCGGGTACTGGTCGCCGAGGACGAGGAGATCCTGGCGGAGCTGGTCGCCACCGGGCTGCGGCGGGCCGGGTTCGCCGTCGACACGGTGTACAGCGGTGATGCCGCCCAGGCATACCTGGGGCTGCACGACTACGACGTCGTCGTCCTGGACCGCGACCTGCCGCGGGTGCACGGCGACGACGTGGCGCGCGGGCTCGTCGCCTCCGGCTCCCGGACCAGGATCCTGATGCTCACCGCCGCGGGTTCCATGGAGGACCGGGTCGCCGGGCTCGACCTCGGCGCCGACGACTATCTGGGCAAGCCGTTCGAGTTCCCCGAGCTGGTGTCGCGGGTCCGGGCGCTGCGGCGGCGCAGCGCCCGCCCCGTACCGCCGCAGCTGGAACGGCACGGCATCCGGCTCGACACCGTACGGCGCACGGCCTCGCGGGAGGGGCGGGAGCTGGACCTCTCGCCGAAGGAGTTCTCGGTGCTCCAGCTGCTGCTGGAGGCCGACGGCGGGACCGTCAGTGCCGAGGAGCTGCTGGAGCGGGCCTGGGACGCCAACGCCGATCCCTTCACCGGCGCGGTGCGGGTCTGCATGAGCAAGCTGCGCGGGAAGCTCGGCGAACCGGCGCTGATCCGTACGGTGCAGGGCGTGGGGTATGCCCTGTGAGGCGGCCCTCGCGCCTCCGCCGGGTTCCGCACGTCCAGCACTCCAGGATCCGGACCCGGATCGCGCTCGTGTACGGCGGGGTGTTCCTGATCCTCGGTACGGCGCTGCTCGCCACCGTCAACCTCGCTTCCCGCGCCGGTACGGACTCCCAGGCGCGCGACATCGCCCGCACGGCCGCGGTCGTCCAGCCCGGCTACGCGGTGAACGGTCCTCTCGTCACCCGGCGGAGTCTCGGGCCGCCCACCGTCTACGACCTCACCGACCATGTCAGCGACGCGGCCGGTCATCAGCTGCTCATGTGGTCCGCGGCCTCGCTGCTCGTCATGACGGCCTGCGCGGTCGGCGTGGGCTGGTGGACCGCGGGGCGGGTGCTGCGTCCCGTCCACGCCATGACCGCGAAGGCGCGTCGGCTCTCCGAGCACAATCTGCACGAGCGGATCGCGTCCAGCGGCCCCGACGACGAGCTGAAGGAGCTCGGCGACACGCTCGACGCGCTGCTGGCCCGGCTGGAGAAGGCGTTCGACAGCCAGCGGCGGTTCATCGCCAACGCCTCCCACGAGCTGCGGACCCCGCTCGCCACCCAGCGGGCCGCGATCCAGATCGGTCTGGACGACCCGTCCCCGGAGGATCTCGTACGGACCCGGCAGACGCTCCTGGACAACAACCGGCGCAGCGAGCGGCTCATCGAGGGCCTGCTGGTCCTGGCGCGCAGTGAGCGGGGGCTCGCCGAGGGCGAGCGGGAGGCGGTGGATCTCGCGCAGGTGGTGGCGGAGGAGACGGCCCGGCACCCGGGCGCGAAGACCGATACCGGGCCCTGCACGGTGCGGGGGAGCCGGCTGCTGCTCACGCGGCTGGTGGCGAATCTGCTGGCCAACGCCGTCACGTACAACGTGCCGGACGGGACGGTGGACGTGTCACTGGTGACGGCCGGCGGCGGGGCGCTGCTGGAGGTCCGCAATACCGGTCCGGTGGTGGACGCGGCGGACATTCCCGGGCTGTTCGAGCCGTTCCGGCGGGGTGAGGGCAAGGACCGGATGGGGCGCGGGTCGGGGCTCGGCCTATCGATCGTGCGTTCCATCGCCGTCGCGCACGGCGGTACGGTCACGGCGGTGCCGGGCCCCGAGGGCGGGCTCGCCGTGACCGTACGTCTGCCGGTGGATCAGGCGTCGGCCGCTGTGTCGCGGGCCGCGATCCAGGCGGGGAGCGCGGCGAGGACCTCGCGGTAGAACGTGGTGTCCGCGACCTCCCGGGGCGCGGGGCCCGCGTGGAAGAACCCGGCGTTCGGGGCGTCCAGCTTGCGCAGGAAGTCGAAGCCCTTGGCGTCCTGTTCGCCGAACGCGACGAACTGGAAGAACAGCGGCAGCCGCGCCGCGTCGGCCAGCGCCTGCTTGGCGGCCTGCTTGGCGTCCGGCGGGCCGTCCGTCTGGAAGATCACCAGGGCGGGGCCGGTCGCGTCCGACTTCTCGTAGTGCGCGACGACCTCTTCGACGGCGCGCTGGTAGTTCGTACGGCCGAGGCGGCCGAGGCCCGCGTTGAGCTCGTCGATCCGGCCCTCGTGGTCGGCGAGGCCGACCGTGCCGGTGCCGTCGATGTCCGTCGAGAAGAAGACCACGGGGACGGTCGCGCTTTCGTCCAGGTGCGCGGCGAGTGCCACCGTGCGGTCGCCCAGGTGCTGGGCGCTGCCGTCCTTGTAGAACGGGCGCATGGAGCCGGAGCGGTCGAGGACCAGGTAGACGGTGGCGCGCAGCCCGGTCAGCCCGTGGGTCTTCAGCCCGGCCTGAGCCGCCTTGTACGAGTCGACGAGCCCGGGAGCGCGCGACTTGACCTTGGCGAGGGTGAGCGCGGGCTTGGGGGCGGGGGCGGACTCGGGCTCGGGCTCCGGGGTGGGCTCGGCTTGGGCTTCGGCCTTGACCGGCTCGGCGACCGGAGCGGGCTCCGGCTCGGCCTCGGCGGCCACCGGCTCGGCGGTGGGCTCGGCCTTGACCGGCTCCGGCTCCGGCTCGGTCTTGACCTCGGCCTTGACCGGCTCCGGCTCGGGCTCGGCCTTGACCTCGATCGGCTCCGGTTCGGCCTCGGCGGCCACCGGCTCCGGCGTGGGCTCCGGCTCGGTCTTGGCTGCTACGGGCTCGGTCTTGACCTCGGTCTTGACCGGCTCCGGCTCCGGCTCGGGCTCGGTCTTGACCTCGGCCTCGATCGGCTCCGGTTCGGCCTCGGCGGCCACCGGCTCGGGCTCCGGCTTCGCCTCCGCGAGGGCCGGTTCCACCTCGGCGGCAGTCTCGACGGCCTCCTCAGCCTCGACGACCTCTGCGACCTCCGGCTCCGCAGCCTTTGGTTCCGGCTTCACAGCCTCCGGCTCCGGCTCCGTAGCTTCCGCCTTCACCGCCGCCGCTGATTCCGGCTTCGGGGCCGAACCCTGTGCCGGGACCGTGGGGATGGACGCCTTGTCGAAGGCGGCCGCCACCAGGTCCGAGGCCAGGCCGCTGTCGTCACCGACGGACCGGGGCGAGGCGGGGGCCGGGACCGAAGCCTTGGCGGGTGGGGCGGTTTCGAGCACCGGGGCCGTCTCCGCGGCCGGCTCGTCCACCGTGGCCGGCTTCGTTTCCGCGGGCGCGGTGCGCTCGGTCTGGGGCGGGACCGTGGCCGTCGGCGCGTCCTGCTCCGCGCGGTCACGGCCGAACACCTTGCGCAGCAAGCTCCGAATGCCCATGGGCGAGGCCTTTCGCGTGAGTTGGGTGCGAGAAATGTCCGACCTGCGGGATTCATCCCTGGCCAGGGCGGATACGTAAGGTTAGCGGCCGGATCCGGCCCTTCGGTGGCGCGGCCCGCCCATGTGAGAACTGAGCCGCAACCGAGCCCTGAACGAGTCCTGTGCGCATGCCGTGCGGGCCTGATGTACGTCGTTCAAATGTGCGTACTCGGTCCCGAGTTGCCTTGTTAGCGTGAACGGACGGTGTGCCTGACGCAAAGTCAGGCACACCGTTGTCCGTTATTTGCCTGCGTTGCCAAGAAGGGCTCCCACATGGGAAAACCATCTCGTAGAACACGTCTTGTCGCCTGCGCCGTCGGGGCCGGGGCGATGCTTTCCGGCCTCGTTCCGGCGGCCGGCGCCGCTGCCGCTCCGGCGTCCGCGCCGCCGTCCGCGGTGCGGGCCGCCGACGACCCCGTACCGGGCAACGAGGGAATGCCGGACGACGGTTTCGACAACGAATCCGAGGCAGAACAGGACGACTTCGCCGGAGCCGGAGCAGCAACCGGCAACTCGGCTGCTTCCGCCGCCCCGGGCGTTTCCGCTCTCGCCGCCGCTCCCGTCCCCGGCCGGGCCGCCGACTTCAAGCTGGTGAAGGGCACCGATATTTCCGGTCTCGTCACCAAGCTGGACGACGCGCTGCCCAAGCAGGGCCTCACCGAGCTGATGGAGCAGGCCAATCGGCCCGCCGAGTGGGAGGGCGCCTGCGGA